>RGAU01000013.1 GCA_009919975.1 Gammaproteobacteria bacterium | reverse complement strand
GGCGCCCGGAAATCACCAATCACCCCGTCGTCCTGCAGCGCCTGAATGAGGGCATAGGCCTCCGGATGGGCGAAGGCCACCTGGCTGCCCCGGCGCTTCCGATTCCGGGGAGTTAGGCACTGGAAGTCCTTGAGGGCGGGGCGGGCAGCAACCTCATCCATGAGCGCCGTGGTGAGGGCCAGGGACTTTTCCCGGAGCGCTGCCAGGGAGACCCCCTCGAAGAGCTTAAGCGCCCCGGCCAGGGCGGCCAGGGACAGGATCGGCGGCGTGCCGCACTTCAGCCGATCCACCCCCGCCGCAGGATCGTAATGGGGCTCAAAGGCAAAGGGTCGGGCGTGGCCAAACCACCCCGCCAGGGGCTGGCTCAGCGCGGCCAGGAGCGCCGGCGCCACGTAGGCAAAGGCCGGCGCCCCGGGGCCACCGTTCAGAAACTTGTAACCGCAGCCCACGGCGAAATCCACGCCCCAGGCCTCGAGCGCCAGGGGCATCACTCCGGCGCTGTGCGCCAAATCCCATAGCACGAGCGCGCCGTGATCGTGCACCGCCGTGGTGATCTCCGGCAGGGCCAGGCGGACGCCAGTGCGAAAGTCCACGTGGGACAGGAGCACCACGGCCACCGTGCCATCGAGGGCATCCTGCAGGGCCTCCAGGTTCGGGAAGGTGCAGAGCTCGGCTCGGGCCTCCCCCAGCCAGGCCACTAAACCCTCGGCCATGTAGAGGTCCGTGGGGAAGGTGTCCCGAAGGGCAAAAATCTTGGGGCGCCCGGGGCGCGCGGCCAGGGCCGCGGCCAGTAGCTTAAAAATATTCAGGGAGGTGGAATCGGCAACCGCCACGGAGCTTGGTGACGCCCCCAGGAGGGGCGCCAGGGCCTCCGCCGTTTGGCCTGGCAGCTCAAACCAACCCTCGTCGTTCCAGCCGCGGATGAGGGCCTCCCCCCAACCCTGCTCGAGCACGCGCAGCACCGCCGTCCGAGCCGTCTTCGGCTGCGGGCCCAGGGAGTTGCCATCGAAATAGCGCACCCCCGCGGGCAGGGTAAAGGCATCCCGAAGCGCGGCAAGGGGGTCCGCCGCACGGGCTATGGGGATGAATGAGCGCGAAATGGCCGTGGGCCGGCAGAATTTCCAGGGACACGGCGCGCCCCGCCCGGCCCAGGGCCTGGGCGAAGGCTTCGCTTTGGCTCGGCGCCACGATGGGATCTTCAGCGCCGTGAATGAGTGCAAAGGCCGTTGCCCCCGGCGCCTTGGGCAGGGGGTCCGCCGCCGCATAGGCCGCCGGCACCGCCTCCGGCAGCCCTCCGAGGAACTGGGGCGTAGCCACCTCGCAGGAGTTATCCCCCGCGGCGTACGCGGGCAGATCGGTAATGGGCGCAAGGCCCAGGGCCAGCTTTGGCGCCGGAAGGGCGTCGGGCCAATGGCTTGCGAGCCACAGCGCGAGGTGCCCGCCAGCGGAGTGGCCAAGCACGGCACTGCGCTGAAGATCGAGGCGCGCTGCAAAGGGCGCGTTCCCTAGGGCAGCGACCGCCGCCTGCACATCTTCCCCGGTACCGGGCCAGCCGCCGCCATCGTCGCCCACCCGTCGGTATTCCAAGGACCACACGGCATAGCCCTCGGCCGTAAGGGCCCCGGCGAGGGCGCGAATATGATCAAGCCCGTAGGCGTTCAGCCAGCAGCCGCCGTGCACCAGCACGAGCACGGGCGCCGGCGCCGAGCCCGCGGGCAAATAGAGCTCCGCAAACTGGGGGGCAGCGGGCCCGTAGCGCACCGTGGCTACGGGGCTGGGCACGGGGAGGGCCGCAACGGCGGAAAAGCCCACGGACCCGGGCACCCTTTCTGCCGGCGCGCCCGCTGCGGCGCCGGCCAGGCATAGGGCACCCCAGAGGGCGCTCCGCACAGTGGACAGCACCATGGCGTTACTCCTTTTCAGCTAAAGCCAGCGGCGCTGAGCGCCTCTGCGAGGGTGGTGACGGGAACCACGGTGAGGCCCTCGGGGGACTGCCGAGGCGCGTTGCCCTTGGGCACGATGGCCTTCGTAAAGCCGTGCTTCGCCGCTTCCCGCAGGCGCTCCAGGCCCTGGGGCACGGGGCGCACCTCGCCAGAGAGGCCCACCTCGCCAAAGACAATGAGGGATCCGGGAAGAGCCTGGCTCCGGAAGCTCGAGACCGTGGCCAGAAGCACGGCAAGATCGCTCGCCGTCTCCGCGACCCGCACCCCCCCGACCACGTTCAAAAACACGTCCTGATCGCCAAGGGCCAGCCCCGCATGGCGATGGAGGACCGCCAGCAGGAGGGCGAGGCGGTTGGCCTCGATGCCCACGGCGAGGCGCCGAGCGTGGCTGCTTTGTCCATCGTCTACCAGGGCCTGAACCTCCACCAGCAGGGGTCGGGAGCCTTCCCACACCACCACCACGAGGGAGCCCGGTGCCGGCGTTCCCGCCCGGGACAGGAAAATCGCCGAGGGGTTCGCGACTTCCCGAAGGCCTCGTTCGGTCATGGCGAACACCCCAAGCTCGTTCACGGCGCCAAAGCGGTTTTTCAGGCTTCGGAGCATGCGGAAGCGGCTGTCGGAGGCGTCCTCAAGCATCATGAAGGTGTCGATCATGTGCTCAAGCACCCGGGGTCCGGCGAGCCCCCCTTCCTTGTTCACGTGGCCCACGAGAATGACCACCGTCCCCGTCTGCTTGGCAAAGCGCACCATGCGCGCCGTGGCTTCCCGCACCTGGGTCACGCCGCCAGGGGCGCCGTCGGCATCGTCCGTGTGCAGCGTTTGGATGGAATCGAGGATCAGAAGTGCGGGCTTTTCCTCCGCGGCGTGGGCGAGGATCGCCTCCACCCGCGTCTCTGCCGCGACTCGGAGCCGCTCCCGGGAAAGCTCTAGCCGCTCGGCCCGAAGGGCGAGCTGGGTCAGGGATTCCTCCCCCGTGACGTAGAGCACCGTCGCCTGCTCCGCCAGGGTGCAGGAAACCTGGAGAAGCACGGTCGATTTGCCGGCCCCAGGGCTGCCCGCCAGCAGCACCACGGAGCCCGCCACGAAGCCACCCCCGAGCACCCGGTCGAGCTCCTTTAAGCCCGAGGGACGCCGGGGCATTTCTTCCAGCCGCACGGAAGCCAGGGCCGTCACCGCGCTGCGCTCCCCAGCCCATCCCCCGGCCCCGCGGCCGCGGCTCGGCACGCCCTGCACCTCATCAAGCGTATTCCAGGCCTGGCAGTGCACGCACTGGCCCTGCCACTTGGCATGATCACCGCCGCATTCCCGGCACACCCAAAGAACCTTCGGCGCCTTAGCCATGGGCAGGGCCCTCCACCACCCGGGGCACCCGAGACCCAAGGCGAGTTAGCAATTCGTAGCCAATGGTGCCTAGGGCCGCCGCGAGCTGATCCACGGGCAGGCCCTTCCCCCATAGCGTGACCCGATCTCCCAGGCCCACGCTTGGGAGATCGGTGATGTCGATGGTGAGCGAATCCATGGAAACGCGCCCCACCAAGGGGGCAAGGCCCGCCGCCGTCAGCACCGGGGTGCCGGACGGCAGCGTTCGGGGATAGCCATCGCCATAGCCCAGGGCCACGGTGGCGATGCGGCTTTCCCGGGGCGCTACCCAGCTGGCCCCATAGCCCACACTCTCCCCCGCAGGCACGGTGCGCAGGGCCAAAATTCGCGAGGTGAGGGCCATCACGGGCGCGAGGCCCAGGGCCTCTGGGGTTTTCTCCGCCAGGGAGGCACCGCCGTAGAGCATGATCCCCGGGCGCACGATGTGATCCGCGGTGACCTCACCGGCCAAAAGGGCCGCGGAATTGCAGGCGCTACTCCGGGACCCCAGGGCTGCCGCAGCGGCGCGCTGCTGCTCGTGCAAGGGCGCCCCGGGGGTATCGGCGCAGGCAAAGTGCGTCATCACCGTCGGGACCAGCCCCTTCGCCTCGAGCTGCGCCTTCGCCGCCGCCAGCGCTGAGGAATCAAGCCCCAACCGGTGCATCCCCGAATCGAGCTCCAGCCACGGGGTCGAAGGGGCGTCGCCTGGGCGCAGGTCATCCACAAAGCCAGCGACCTGTTCCGGGGTATGCAGCACGAGGGTCAGGGCGGCCTCCGCCGCCGCCGCCCTGCCGGCGCGGTCATGCGCGCCCTGCAGCACGACGATGGGCCGCTCCGGGACCAGGGCCCGGAGCTGCAGCCCCTCGTCCAAATCGGCCACGCAAAAGCCGTCCGCGGCCTCCGCAGCCCCCACAATGGTCGCCATACCATGGCCATAGGCGTCGGCCTTCACCACGGCATAAACCGCGCGCCCGCCAGCGTAGCGCTTGGCCAGGGCCAAGTTGCTCCGGAAGGCCTGAAGGTCGATGAGGGCCCGAGCGTAGCGATGGCTGACCATCAGAACTGGTCGTAACGGTCCGGGGCGAGGGACTCGAATTTCGTCAGCGGGCCCACGAAAGCCAGGCGTACGGAACCGATGGGGCCATTCCGCTGCTTACCGATGATGATCTCCGCCACGCCCTTATCCGCCGATTCGGGGTTATAGACCTCGTCCCGGTAGATAAACATGATGAGATCCGCGTCCTGCTCGATGGCCCCCGACTCCCGAAGATCACTCATCACCGGGCGCTTATTGGGCCGCTGCTCCAGAGAGCGGTTGAGCTGGGAAAGGGCTATGACCGGGCATCCCATTTCCTTGGCCAGCGCCTTCAGAGACCGGGAAATCTCGGAGATCTCTCCGGTACGATTTTCGCTGCTTCCCGGCACCTGCATGAGCTGCAGATAGTCCACCACGATCACGCCGAGGCTTCCGTGTTCCCGGGCCACGCGCCGGGCCCGGGCCCGAAGTTCCGTGGGGGACAGGGCCGGGGTGTCATCGATATAAAGGGGGCGATCCCGCAGCAACGCCATGGTGGAGGTCAGGCGAGGCCAATCGTCGTCCGTGAGCTGGCCGGTGCGCATATGGCTCTGGTTGATGCGCCCGAGGGACGACAGCATCCGCATCATGAGCGCATCGGCGGGCATTTCCATGGAAAACACGAGGACGGGGCCCGCGCCATCGAGCATGAGCGCGTGCTCCGCCAAATTCATGGCAAAGCTGGTTTTCCCCATGGAAGGGCGGCCGGCGACGATCACCAGATCCGACGCCTGCAAACCGCTGGTCATACCGTCCAAGTCCGCGAAGCCCGTGGGCAGACCCGTGATCGCGCTTTTCGAAGCGACGAGGCGGTCGATGCGGTCCACGGCCTGCTTGAGCAGAGCCCGAGCATCCTGCGGCCCCCCGGCCTTCGGCCGCCCCTCAGCGATTTGGAAAACTTCCCGCTCCGCCTCATCGAGAAGTTCCGCGCTCTTCCGCCCCTGGGGGGAGAAGGCTGCCTCTGCGATGCGATTGGCCGCGGAGATGAGTTGGCGAAGGGTGGCTCGCTCCCGGACGATTTCCGCGTAGGCCTTAATATTGCTGATGCCCGGTGTGCTCTCCGCGAGCTCCGCGAGGTAAGCCATGTCGAGGCCCCGAGCGGCGCTGCCGAGGTTTTCCAGGGCTCGCCCCACGGTGAGCACATCCACGGCGCCCTCATCTTCCATGAGGCTACAAATGGTGCGCCAAATCAGGCGGTGATCCGTGCGGTAGAAGTCCCCTTCGCCCAACAGATCGCCGATTTCCCAATAGGCCGCAGCATGCAAGAGCAGCCCCCCCAGCACCGCTTGCTCAGCTTCAATAGAGTGGGGCGGAACTTTGAGTCCCGTTAGCCGCCCTTCCGGCGCCGCAGACGCAGCTGGCTCTTCGGCCATGGGTGCCCCCCTCGTGGATAAGACCGCTAGCGTCGGCCAGGGACCGCGAGGGGTCAAGGGCCGAGCGCGTTCAGGGTCCAGAAACAGCGCGGGGGCCCAAGGGCCCCCGCGAGACAACGATTAGCCCTGAGCGTTACTCGGGGATCACGTTGACCGTCACCGAAGCGGTGACATCGGAGTGCAGCTGAAGGTCGACGGTGAACTCACCGATGCTCCGCAGCGGACCTACGGGCAGCAGAACCTCGTCCTTGCTGACCTCCTGGCCCGCTTCCGTGACCGCATCCGCGATTTCCCGGGAGCCCACGGAACCAAAGAGCTTGCCTTCGTCGCTGGCGCGCGCCGCGATGGTTACGGCGAGCTCTGCGAGGCCAGCGGCTCGGTCCTGGGCAGCCTTCAGCTGAGCCGCGGCCTGAGCTTCGAGCTCGGCGCGACGGCTTTCGAAGACTTCCCGGTTCGCAGCGGTGGCGCGAACAGCCTTGCCCTGGGGGATCAGGAAGTTACGGCCGTAGCCGTTCTTCACGGAGACTTCGTCCCCGAGATTCCCCAGGTTGCGCACGCGCTCAAGAAGAATAACGTCCATTGCCTAATCTCCTTCCCGCGCTTAGTTGTGGCGGTCCGTGTAGGGCAGAAGCGCAAGATAGCGCGCGCGCTTCACGGCCCGGGACAGCTGGCGCTGATACTTCGCGCGCGTGCCAGTGATACGAGAGGGAACGATCTTCCCGGTCTCGGTGATGTACTGCTTAAGGGTTTCGAGATCCTTGTAGTCGATCTCCTTCACCCCATCCGCGGTGAAGCGGCAAAACTTACGGCGACGGAAAAAACGAGCCATGTTTAGTCCTCCTTGTCCGCGTCAATACCAGAGTCGTCATCGTCCTGCGCCAGCGGGGCATCTTCGCGGTCCCGACGGGGTCCGCGGTCCCGGCCTTCGCGCTCCGGCTTCATCATGGGGGACGCTTCCGTGACGGCCTCATCCTGGCGCAGCACCATGCTACGGAGGATGGCGTCGTTGAAACGGAAGAGGCCTTCCAGCTCAGCCACCGGCGCTTCGCCGCACTCAATGTTCATGAGCACGTAGTGCGCCTTGTGGATCTTGTTGATCGGGTAAGCCAGCTGACGGCGACCCCAATCTTCCAGACGATGCACGGCGCCGCCATCGGCTTCAACAACGCCCTTGTAGCGCTCGATCATGGAGGGGACTTGCTCGCTCTGATCCGGGTGGACCAGAAATACCACTTCGTAATGTCGCATGAATGCTCCCTTTGGGTATTGCCCCCGCCGGTGTTGGCGTGGAGCAGGGAAGGGCATGAGTCCATGCCCAGGGGCGGCGGATGATACGGAGGCCCCTGCCCAAGCGCAAGGGCCAAGCGCAAGGGCACCGGGTGGCGCCCCTAGGCGGGATGGCGCTGGCGCACGGCCTCGAACAGCGCCACCCCGGCAGCCACGGAGACGTTTAGGGATTCCGCTTCCCCCGCCATGGGCAGGGCCAGGAGTCCGTCGCATTGACGCATGGTGAGGGCTCGCAGGCCCCGATCTTCCGAACCGAGCACCAGGGCACAGGGACCGGCCAGGTCCGCGGTCCAAAGGGGCGCTTCCCCGCCCCCGGCCAATCCATAGCACCGTACGGCGAAGTCCTCTTGCAGCGTGCGCAGGGTGCGCGCCAAATTCGCCACCGCGTAAAGGGGCACCCGTTCCGCGGCGCCGGCGGCGGTCTTTCGAGCAGCCGCATTGAGGGGGGCCATGCGGGAGCGCGGTAGCACCACGCCGTGCACCCCCGCCGCTTCCGCACTACGGAGGCATGCTCCGAGGTTACGGGGGTCGAGCACCCCCTCCAAGATCAGCAGGAAGGGATTGGTCAGGGCCTCGAGGCGGGCTTCCAGAGCGCTTTCATCCCCGAGGGTCACGGTCGCTTCAAGAAGCTCCGCCACCACCCCCTGATGGCCTTCCGGTACGAGGCTGTCGAGGGCCCGGCGCTCCCCCCGCTCGACCTTAACGTTGTCGCGCTTCGCCCGATCCAGCACGGGGCCGAGCCGCTCCCCGCCCCGCCCTGTGGCGATGCGCAGGCGGCGAACGTTGCCCGCGCGCAGCGCCGCTTCCACGGCATGAATGCCGCCAATCCAGGGGCCTTCGCTCATCGGCGCCGCTTCCGAGGGCCTCGCGCTTGCGGGCCCCGGCGATCTGCGGTCCGGCCCTCTGCGGTCTTGCGCCGCCCCCGCCGGGCGGGGCGCGGGCCCCGGCTCAGCTGGGCCTCGAAGGCAAGATCAATGCGGCGCTCTTCGCTATCGACCTGGCTTAAACGCACCTTGAGCCGATCCCCAAGGGCAAAATCCCCGGCACCCCGTTCCCCCGTCAGCCGCCGATCCACCTCCTCGAAGTGGTAGTAGTCGTCAGGAAGTTGAGTGACGTGCAGAAGACCGGCCAGGCGGAGATCGTCGAGGGTGACGAAAAGTCCAAAGTGAGTCACCGCGGTCACCGTGCCCGCCATCACCGTATCGAGATGATCCTTGGCGTATTCGCACTTCAGCCAGGCCTCGAAATCGTAGGCTGCGGCATCAGCACCCCGCTCCCGGAGGGACAGGGACGCCCCCAGGCTGAGCATGGTGGGTACGTCGTAAGGATAGAGCTCTGTAAAATCCCCGGGCGCCATCCCAGGCACCCGGTGAAGCTCCGGAAGATCCCGATCGCTGTGCAAGAGGGCGCGCAGCGCGCGATGCACCAAAAGGTCGGGGTATCGGCGAATGGGCGAGGTGAAATGGGCATAGTGGCTGAGCGCCAGCCCGAAGTGGCCAATGCGCTCCGGACCGTAATCGGCCTGGGACAGGGACCGCAGCACCATGGTCTCGAGGGGCTGGGTTTCGGCCTTAGCGGCGAGGCGCTCCAATAGCCCCTGCAGGGCCTTCGGCGTGATGGGGTCGGGGACGGCAAATTCTATGCCCAGATTCCCCAGGTAGGCCGAAAGGCTCTCGAGCCCCCCAGGCCCGGGAGGGGCGTGATTCCGATAGAGCGTGGGCACCTTGGCCTTGCTCAGCAGCCGCGCGGCACAGCTGTTCGCCGTGATCATGCAGGCTTCAATGAGCCGGTGTGCGTCATTACGAGTGACCGGCGCCACATCGGCCACGCGCCCGGCCTCGTCGAGCACGATGCGCGCTTCCGTCCCGCTGAAATCGAGGGCGCCGCGCTGCTCCCGCTCCGTCCAGAGGGCGTTGTAGAGGGCGCGCAGGGACCGGAGCTGGGGTCCCAGGGACGCCACCGCGGGGGAGGGATCGCGCCCCGCATCCTGGTCTTCGAAGAACGCCCCCACCTGGGTGTAGGTGAGCCGTGCCGCGGAGCGAATCACCGCCTCGAAGAAACGATAGCCCGTCACCCGCCCGGCCCCGCTGATGTTCATCTCGCAGACCATGGCCAGCCGATCCACCTTGGGCATGAGGGAGCACAGGCCATTGGAGAGGGGCTCGGGGAGCATGGGAATCACCCGTCCCGGGAAGTAGACGCTCGTGCCCCGGGCCTGGGCGCTCTCGTCCAGGGGGCTGCCCGGTTGGACGTAATGGCTAACGTCGGCGATGGCCACAAGCAGGCGCCATCCCGTGCGGCCTCGGGGCTCGGCGAAGACCGCGTCGTCGAAGTCCTTGGCGTCCTCCCCATCGATGGTCACGAGGGGCGTGCTGCGCAGATCCACGCGGCCCGCGATCGCCGCCTTCGGCACCTGCTTGGGAAGCCGTGCCACCTGCTTTTCCACCGCCTCGGGCCAGGCTTCCTGCAAATCATGGGCACCCAGCACGACGGCCAGCTGTCCTTCGTAATTGAGGTCCCCCGGGGGCGCGAGCACCGCTTCCACCTCGCCCCAGCCCGGGCTACGACCCTGCGGGTAGGTGGTCAGGCGGAGGCGAACCCAGCTGCCCGAGGCCGGGCTTAGGGGCCCGCCGGGACGTACGAGGAACTCCCCGTGAATCCGCGGATGGGCGGGGTGAACTACCCCGACGCCACCGCTATCAAAGAATTGGCCTACCAGGGCCTCGTGGGCGCGCTCGAGAATCTCGGCGACGGCGCCCTCGGGCTTGCCGTCCCGGCGCGTGCCCGTAATGCGCACGAGCACTTCGTCCCCGTCCATAGCCGAGCCTAGGGCGCGGTCATGTAGATAAACGTCGGCGCTACCGTCCTGGGGCAGCAGCCAAGCAAAGCCATCGCGGTGGGCCGCGATCTTGCCCCGCACCATGGCGAGCTTCTCCGCGACGATATAGCGCCCCCGGCGATCCACCATGAGCTGCCCGTCCCGGCACATGGCCCGCAGGCGCCGGCGGAGCGCTTCCAGGGGCCCGGGGCCCTGGAGCGCCAGGGCGGCGGCAATGGCTTCCTGTGTGAGGGGGCGGCGAGCCTCCCCCAGCGTGTCCAGGATGAGCTCTCGACTGGCGATAGGATCGGCGTAGCGGTCGGCTTCGCGGTCGGCATGGGGATCCTTCGGCGTTGGGCTGCGCGGCGTCTTACCCTTGGCCACGGTCACCTCCGTGGCCGCGCGGCCCCCTAGGCATTAACGGTCGCTTTCTTGCGGATCTTCTCCACGGACTTGTCCCGGCCTGCGAGCCAAAGCACGAAGCGATTAAAGAGGGACGCATAGAAAGGCATCTTGCGCCGAAGATCGAGCCAGAGGACCACGCGAACCTGGTCCGACTCGTTAGAGGCATCGTGGAGATAGTTATCGTCGAAGACGATCCCTTCACCATCGTGCCAATGATATTTTTCACCAAAAGCGATCTGATCCTTATCTTTGAGGGCGTTCTGCGCACGGTTGTCGTTCACCCGCAGCCAGCATTTTTGCTCAGCGTTGTTGTCGGGGATGATCACCCCGAGGTGATAGCGCATGTAGCCCTTGTAATAGCCCCAGTGGGGCGTGATGTATTGCCGAGGGTCTAAGATGGAGAAGAAGGCCGTCTCCATGCCCGGAATGCCCCGGAGCAGAGCCGTCGTTTTCGGCGCCTGCACGCAATTCTCTTCAATAAAGCGGTTACCGGACTTGAACATAAAGGCCTTCCACTGGGCGGTGTGAATCCCCCCATTGGTGTAGCCAGCCCCCAGGGCCGTCATGTCCGTCAGCTGATCCTTGATGCCCAGCAGCGCCAAGCATTCTTCCCGCACGTCGGCGTAGTTCGCCTCGAGCCTATCCAGTCCGGGATACTGGCGGTGATAGTCCCGATCGTAAGGATCCGGTCTCTCCTGCTGTTGCGCCGCACGTTACTCTCGTCGGCGGATAGAAGGAAGGGCGCGCCCTAGAAGGTCGCGAGGGTCGCCTTGTCCCAGCGTCGGTTGGCCAAGAGCCATTGGCTGGGATCGTGGCGGATCCAAGCTTCGCAGCGCGCGGTCAAGGCTTCCGTGACCTGGATCACGGATTGCTCATCGCTACCCACGAAAAGGGGGGCTTCGAAGGTCACGCGGTAGCGGGCTGGGGCGATGCGTTCCGCCCAGAGGGGCACGATGGCCGCCCCCGTGCGCTGGGCCAAGCGCCCCGGCGTCGCGGAAAAGGTGGTGGGCGCTCCGAAAAAGTTTACGGGCACCCCATCAGGCACGCGGATATCCATGAGCAGCCCCGTGGCCCCGCCCCCGCGCAGGTGGCGCAGCATGGGCCGAAGGGGCGCCCCCCGGGGCACGGTGTCCGCGCCAAAGCTGGCCCGGGCCGCGCAGAGGAGTTCATCGAGGTAGGGATTCTGCAGCGGCGCATAGACCGCCATCATGGGGCAGCCCGCCCGGCTGGCCGCCATGGCGAGCACTTCCCAGTTCCCGTAGTGGGCCCCCACAAAAATGATGCCCCGCTTCGCCGCCAGTAGGCCAGGGAGGTCCGCCTCATCGTTTAGGGTGAGGCGCTCCGAGGAGGCGAGAGCCTCAAGGTGGGCATATTCAGCGAACACTGCGCCCGTACTTTCCCAGCTAGCCCGAAGCACGGAAGCTCTCTCCCTTTCCGTGAGGTCGGGCGTGACCCGGCGCAGGGTCGCCGCCACCACGGGCTGCTTCTTCCGCGCTCTCGGGCCAAAGCGCGCCAGGAGCCACGCCCCCACGGCCGCGCTGCGCTCCGGCCCTAGGGCTCGAAAGAGCGCAATGAGGCCGCGCACCAGCAACGCCTCGACGCGCCAAACGGCGTGAAGTATCCCGGGATTACGCTCAAGCCAGGGCCCGAGGCGCTCGGCGAAGATCAGCTTCACGAGGCGCGATCCCGAGCCTCGGCGCGTTGATAGGCCTCAAGCTCTAGAGCCTTTGGCCAGCGCCGAGCCATGGCCATCCACTGCGCAGGCGCCTCTCGAATCCAGCGCTCATAGGTGCCGAGCACCTGCTGCGCCAAGTGCTGTACCCGGTCTTCCAAGGGCAGCTCGTCAGGCCCCGGATCGAGGGGCGCTTCAGCGTGAATGCGAAAGCGCCCCGGCCCCAGGCGCTCGGCCCGAATGGGGATCAGGGGGCACCCCGCGCGCAGCGCAAGGCGCCCGGGCACCGTATTGGTGAGCATGGGATGGCCAAAGAAGGGGAGGGGTTCGCCGCTATCGAGCCGCACATCGGAGGCAAGGCCCACCTTCTCCCCCTTGCCCAGGGCCTTCAGCAGGCCGCGCATACTGTTATCCCGAGGGATTAGGGTAACGGGGAGGGCGCCCCGGAGCCGCAGGAATTCATCCCGCACCCCCGGGTTCGACTCCGGGGCGTACAGAATGGATAGGGGAAAGCGGCCCCAGGCGGCAATAAGGTTAGTGAAGGTCCAGGGGCCAACATGGGCCGTAATCAGGACCGCCGGCGCCTTAGGGTCCGATAGCGCCGCCTCGGCCGCAGGATCCACCACAAATTCGCAAAATTGTTCGGGGTTTTCGCTGATGGCATCGCTATGGGCCAGCTCCGCCACGGCCTGGCCCAGAGCAGCGAAGCTCTCCCGGGCCTCCACTTTCAAGGCGCTAAGGGGCGCCTCCGGGTGGAGGATGGCCAGATTACGAAGCAGCTTTGTGGCCACCGGGGTGCGCGGCCCAAGGCGCTGAAACCATCGTGCTGCCGTCGCTTGCGCTTCAGGCAGAGGCAGGCGACGCAGTCGGCGAAAGGTCCAGCGCACCACCGCCGCCTCGAGGCGCCAGGCCAGGGGCAAAAGGGCATCTTGAGCTTTGAGGGCTACGCGGGGGAGGAAGTAGAGCTTAGCCATGGGCGCCTCCCGGGGGTGGCGCCGCGTCCAGCGCGACCTAAGGGGTCATGCACGGCGCTTAAGGGACTGCTCAATGAAAAAAAGGATGGTGCCGAGGAGAGGACTTGAACCTCCACGGGGTTTCCCCCACCAGCACCTGAAGCTGGCGCGTCTACCAATTTCGCCACCTCGGCATTCCCCGCGAGCACACCCGCGGGGCGGCGAAATGTACAAATGCCCCGAGGCGATGTCAACCAGGATCCGGCGTATACCCGCCGGGAACCCCCGCCGTCGCCACGGCCACCGCATCGTGACCGTGAAGGCTTTCGTAATGATTCACCCGAAGCCAGAAATCCACCACCTGCTCGTCCGCCAGCAGCGCGGCCTTCAGGCGCCGTGCGGCGTCCTCACAGAACATGAGGTTTTGGCCATTGAGGCGGGCAAAGGCCTGCTCATCTTCTCGCTTCACCGCCGCCTGCACGGGGGTTTTCAGCGCGCCTTCCAGGCGATCCACCATGGCTTCGATGGGGAACGTGCTCAGGGTGGGCGCGAGGCTCAGGCGAAGCTCCGCGATGCTGCGCTGGCTGTGGGGCGTGGCCATGATGCCCTGCTCCGTACCCAGCCAGGCCCGAAGGGCCTCGGCATCGATTTGCGTCTGCCCAGCGAAGTCCTCGTCAAACTGCTCCTGAATAAGCTGCCGCGCCAGCGCCGCGGAACAGGGGCAGGTGGAAGAGTAGGTCACGGAAAGGGCGAGCTCGAGGCGCGTTTGCGCCCCCCGCCGCTCTGCCCGGAGGCGCACGGGGTAGCCATTCCAGCCGCTGTTATCGCTCACCAGGGCAGGGCGCCGCAGGTTCAGATCGAAGCTCACCTCGATGAACGCGTGGGTGGAGAGCTCCGCGTGGCTCTCGAGGAACTTCTCCAGCAGAGCGCCCAGGGCCGCCGGGGTGATAGGACCCGCGCCGCTGGCCTGATCCAGGGCCAAGTAGAGCCGGGACATGTGGATGCCCTTGGCCTCCGGATCTCCCAAGGGTCATGGGGAGGTGAATGGCGGCCATGCCAACCCAATCGAGTGTTTCCGCAAGGCCAGCGCCACCGTGAGTTGCGATGTCGGGCATGCCGCCCGATCGCTCAGGAAGCTTGAGACTATTCATGGCTGGGTTCCGTTGGGAGTGGGGTTGGGCCGGTTAAATATCCGACCAAGCTAGTCGGAGTATAGGCCGGGGCGGGGAGCCCCGCAACGGTGTCAAGGACAAAAAGCGGACAGCTAGCCTTCGCCCCGAAGCGTGTCCAGCTCCTCGGCCCCCATCGTCCGGGCTTCGTCCGCGAGGAGCACGGGAATGCCGTCACGAATGGGGTAAGCCAGAGCGCTCGCAATGCAGGCGAGCTCCTGCTCATCGTTGATGAGCTTAAGCGGCGCCTTGCTGACGGGGCACACCAAAATGGACAAAAGGTCGCGATCGAACATGTTGAGGTCGTCCCCTGCGGTAGCAAGCGCGTATGCTAGCACTCTCACGGAAAAGCAGGAGCCTTGAACGTTATGGCCAGTTACCGGCGCACGCGGATGATCTGCACCCTGGGACCGGCCTGCGATAACGACGAAACCCTCCGGGGCCTTCTGGCCGCGGGCATGGACGTTGCCCGCCTGAACTTTTCTCACGGTGCTCACGAAGAGCATGCCCAACGCCTGGCTCGCCTCCGGACCCTCGCCGCTCAGCGTCGGCGCCCCCTCGCCACCCTCCTCGACCTTCAGGGCCCGAAGATTCGCGTAGCGGGCCTCGGGGCCGAGGGCTGGACCCTCAGTCCCGGGGATCGGCTCACGGTGGTGGGTCAAGGCGAAACGGACCCTGCCCAGGGGCGCCTTGCGGTGAGCCACGAGGCCATCGTGGACGACCTGGCCGTGGGGCAACGCATTCTGCTCGACGATGGGCGTCTCGCCCTGAAGGTGCTGGGCAAAACCCCTGACGCCCTAGAAGCGGAGGTGAAGGTCGGCGGCTGGCTTCAGCCCCGGAAGGGCGTCAACGTGCCCGAGGCCCTCCTGTCCCTTCCCGCACTCACGGAAAAGGACCGCACGGACGTGCGCTTCGCGGTGGACGCGGGGGTGGACTACATCGCCTTATCCTTCGTCCAGCGGCGAGAGGATATTGAAGACCTGCGCCAAGCTCTGGCGGATCTCGGCGCCACCATTCCCATCATTGCGAAGATCGAAAAGCCCCAGGCCGTGGCCGCCCTCCCGGCCATCCTCGCAGCGGCGGACGGCATCATGGTGGCCCGGGGGGATCTGGGGGTAGAGCTCCCCGCGGAGCAGGTGCCCCTCATTCAAAAAACCATCATTCGCGCCGCCCGGGCTGCAGGCTTACCGGTCATCACGGCCACGCAGATGCTCGAATCCATGGTGGACAGCCCCACCCCCACCCGCGCCGAAGCCTCGGATGTGGCGAACGCCGTGCTCGACGGTACGGACGCGGTCATGCTTTCGGCGGAAACGGCGAGCGGCGCCTACCCTACGCTAGCGGCGGAAACCATGGCCCGCATCGCCCAGCTGGCGGAGGAAGCCCTACCGCCTGGATGGCGAGGGCCGGAAAACGCCCAGCTGTCCGGTGGCGCCGATCACGCCGTAGCGGAAGCGGCCTGCCGCCTGGCGGAGCAATTGGGCGCCAAGGCCATTTTCTGCCTCAGCAGTAGCGGTGCTACCCTCCGCCAGCTGTCCCGCCTCCGGCCCCAGACGCCGCTCATTGCCCTCACGGCAACGGAAGCGATTCGCCGCCGGTCGGCGCTGCTCTGGGGGGTGCGAGCCCTGCCCACGGAGCCGGCCATGGCCCGGGATATCGAGGGCGCCATGCGTGGAGAGCTGGTCCGGCTTAGGAACGACGGAATCCTGGCTTCGGGAGATACGGTGGTGGTGACCGCCGCCCTGCCCTTTGGGGCGGCGGAGGTCACCAATACGCTTCGCGTGGAGCGGGTGCCCTAGAGCGCAGCCCCCTAGGCGTCGAAAGGATCCCGAAGCACGATGGTTTGGGCGCGGTCGGGGCCCGTGGAAATGATGTCGATGGGGGCCCCCACCGTTTCCTCGATGCACTTCAAATAGGACCGAGCGTTCGCGGGCAAATCTTCCAGGCGCTTGGCACCTACGGTGGATTCGGACCAGCCCGGGAGGTCTTTGTAAACGGGCACGATGCGATCGTAGCCCTCGGCCCCAAAGGGCGCCGGCGTGGCGTCTCCCCCCTGATCCTGATAGCCCACGCACACGCGAATCGTCTCTAGGCCATCGAGCACGTCAAGCTTGGTGAGGCACAGGCCAGAGATGGAGTTGATCCGAATGGCCTGGCGCAGGGCCACGGCGTCGAACCAGCCACAGCGCCGTGCCCGGCCCGTGGTGGACCCAAACTCATGGCCCCGCTCCGCGAGGCGCGCGCCCACATCATCGAAGAGCTCCGTGGGGAAGGGCCCGGAACCGACCCGGGTGGCATAGGCCTTGGTAATTCCAAGAATGTAATCGAGGTAGAGGGGGCCGAAGCCGCTCCCCACCGCCGTACCCCCCGCGGTGGTGTTCGACGAGGTCACAAAGGGGTAGGTGCCGAGATCAATATCCAGCAGGGCCCCCTGCGCCCCCTCAAACAAAATGTTGTCCCCGGCCAGGCGGCTCTGGTGAAGCAAATCGACGACGTCGGCGACGAGGGGGCGAATTTCCTCCCCCGCTTTCAGGGTGTCGTCCAGCACCTGCTGGTAATCCACCGCCGGCGCCTTGTAGTACTCCGTGAGCACGAAGTTGTGATACTCGAGCACTTCCTTCAGCTGCTCCGCGAAGCGTGCCTCATTCAGCAGATCGCCTACCCGAAGCCCTCGGCGGGCGACCTTATCCTCGTAGGCTGGGCCAATGCCCCGCCCCGTGGTGCCAATCTTCGAAGCGCCCCGACGCGCCTCCCGGGCCTGATCCAGGGCCACGTGGTAAGGCAGGATGAGGGGGCAGGCCGGGGACAGGTACAGCCGCTGCCGGGCCGGCACGCCCTGGGCCTCAAGGGTGCGCAGCTCCTGAAGGAACGCCTCCGGGGCCAGCACCACGCCGTTGCCAATGAGGCAAGTTACGTGTTCCCGCAAAATCCCCGAGGGGATCAGATGCAGCACGGTTTTTTTGCCGTCGATGACCAGGGTGTGGCCCGCGTTGTGGCCCCCCTGGAAGCGCGCTACGGCGGCGACATGCTCCGTAAGCAGATCAACGACCTTGCCCTTCCCTTCGTCCCCCCACTGGGTTCCGATTACCACCACATTGCGGCCCATGGCTATTCCTCATCCAACGCCAAAGGCGTCAAAGTCCAAGTCGATCCGTTCCATTGAAGGCGCGCCGAGCCCTCTCCAGGCCCCATCACCACTCGCACCCCTTCCGCCCGCAGCGACGCAACCGCCCCGGGCAGGGCCGCCCGGGCTTCTGCGCTGGGCGCGGAGGCGGGGTCAGCGATCACCGGTGCATCGCCGGCGGGCTCCGCGGCTTCCGGGGCCAGGGCGAGCAAGGCGGCTAGGTCGGCGTCAAAGCCCGTGGCCGGGCGAGCGCGGCCGAAGGCCCCGCCGATCGCATCATAGCGCCCTCCGCGGGCTACGGCGGACCCCTGCTGCCCTGCATAGGCCGAGAACACCGCGCCGGTGTGATAGGCATAGCCATGCAGTTCAGCGAGATCAAAGGTGACCTGAAGCCCCGGGGCCCGCTCTGCGAGGGCGGCAGTGATAGCGCGCAGCTCCGCCAGAGCCCCCCCGAGCGCTGGGTGCAGGGGGGCGAGACTCTGTTCCGCGGTCTTCAATACGGACGCATCGCCATACAGCTTTGGCAGCTGCTTCAGGGCGCTGGCCCAGGGATCCTCCACGGATTCCAGTAGGCTGTCGAGATCGGCCGTGGCCTTGCGCTGAAGCGCGTCGAATACGGCCCGCTCCCGATCCTCGGGCAGCGCCGCAGCCTCGAGCAGGGCTCGGCAGACACCCACGTGCCCCAGCTCAAGCACCACGGGCCCCGCATCCACGGCTTCCAGCACCGCCCCCATGAGCGCGAGCACCTCCGCGTCACCCTCGGGGCCCGGCACACCATAGAGCTCGGCCCCCACGCGCACCGGGGTGCGGGCGGGGAACAGCCCCTCGGGGCGCGCACGGAACACGGGACCGGCGTAGCAGAGCCGCACCGGGCCCGCCTGCTGGAGGCTCCGGGCATCGATGCGCGCAGCCTGGGCCGTGATATCGGGGCGCAGCCCCATCATGCGGCCCGTGTACTGATCCACCACCTTGAAGGTTTGCAGGTCGAGCTCAGCGCCCCCGGCTACGGTGAGGGAATCCACAAACTCAAGGAGCGGCGGATCCACGAGCTCAAAGCCCGCTAGGTGGAAGAGATCGAGAAGGGCGCGACGCAAGCGCTCCAGCGCCCGCGCCCGCGGCGGCAAGACTTCGTCGACGCCCTCTGGCAGTAGCCAGCGGTCGCCGTCCGTGGGGTCGCCCATGGTTTTCTTTCCTGTCCTTGAGGCAGCGCGCTGCCCTAGCGCACCGAATACAGCAGCACGAGCCCCAGGGCCATGCTCACCAAACCAACCCGACGCAAGGCCGCGTCATCACTGGCCAGCATCCGCAGCATGCCCCGGCGCCATAGGGCCGGAGCAGCAAAAGGCAGCAGACCTTCTAAAACCAACACCAGGCTGAGCGCCGTCAGCAGCGCTTCCACCGGGGCCTAGTCCTTGCCGTCGTTTGCGCCAAGATACTTAAAGAAGTCGCTGCTTGGATCAAGTACCAGCACGTCGTCCTTGCTGGAGAAGGCGCGGCGATAGGCGTTGAGGCTCCGGGTAAACTCGTAGAATTCCGGGTCTGCGTTGAAGGCCGCAGCGTAGGTCGCCGTGGCCCGAGCATCCCCTTCCCCGCGGATTTCCTCCGCGGTTTTCTCGGCGTCAGCGCGGATCACCACGGCCTGACGCTCGGCGTCGGCGCGAATGCCCTGGGCCATTTCCCGGCCCCGGGCGCGATGCTCCCGGGCGAGCACTTCCCGCTCCGCACTCATGCGCTGGAACACAGAGTTGCTGACGTCCCCGGGAAGCTCAATGCGCTTCACCCGCACGTCGATGACCTCAACACCGAATTCCTTCTGCATCACTTCCGACAAACTGGCCGTCAGGTTGTCCATGAGCTCATCGCGCTGCCCGGAAACCACCTCGTAGACATCGCGACGGGAAAACTCATTCCGGAGCCCCGTGCGCACTCGCTCGGCGAGGCGGTCCGAGGCGTTCCGCTCATCCCCGGAGGTGGCCGTGTAGTACAGGGCCACATCCTTAATCCGCCATTTCACGTAGGAGTCGACGTTCAGGGGCTTCTTATCAACGGTGAAGTAGCGCTGGGTTTCTGAATCCAGCGTGAGGATACGCCCATCGAAGCGCTTCACCTCGTCGGCGAAGGGCATTTTGAAGTGGAGCCCCGGGGCGATGTCCGCCGTCTCCAAAGCGCCGAAGCGGAGCAGCACGGCGCGCTCCGTTTCTTTCATCACAAACACCGCGTCGGAGGCGAGAGAGAAAAGAATTACCCCAATAACGGTGAGCAGCGTTGCACGGGTAGACATTAGCGGGGCCTCCGGGAGCTGCCATTGTTGCTTCGTGCCTCAAGTTCCCGCAGCACGGCGTCCGTCAACTGATCCACGGTGCTTTGGGAAGGCCGCACCCCCGCCCCCGGGGCAGCCGAATCCCGGCCCTGCACAATTTTGTCGAGGGGCAGGTAGAGCATCTGGTTGCCGCCCTGCACATCGAGGAGCACCTTGCTGGTCCGCCCCAGCACCTCTTCCATGGCATCGATGTAGAGGCGATCCCGGGTAACGTCCTTAGCCTGGCGGTATTCGCCCAGCAGCGCCGTAAAGCGGGAGGCCTCCCCCTCGGCCCGAGCCACCACCTCGTCTCGATAGGCATTGGCCTGTTCGATAATCCGTTGCGCATCCCCGCGGGCTTCCGGAACCACCTGCTCGGCATAGGCGTTGGCTTCGTTGATGAAGCGCTCTTCGTCTTCCCGGGCCTTTTGCACATCGTCAAAGGCTGCTTCCACTTCCCGCGGCGGCGCGCCCCGGTCGAGGTTCACGGAGCGAACGCTCATGCCCGTGCCGTAGACGTTGAGGTAGACCTGGAGCCGCTCCTGCACCGTGGCCGCCATGGCCTCCCGGCCCTGGCCGATGACATCGTCCATGGTGGAGGACCCCACGACGTGGCGCAGGGCACTTTCCGTCGCCTGCTTAAGGCTCTCCCGGGGCTCCCGCACGTTGACCACGTAAGCCACGGGATCGGCGATGCGATACTGCACCGTCAAACTGACGTCGACGATGTTTTGATCTTCCGTGAGCATTTGCGCCTGGTGCTCTTCCACGAACACGCGCGTGGTGTTCACGGGAACCACGGAATCCACGCCTAGGGGACGCCAACGCAGACCCGGTTGCATGACTTCGTTTTGCACCGCGCCAAAGCGGAACACCACGCCCCGCTCCTGCTCATCGAGGGTATAGAAGCCCGCAATGGCGTAGAGGGCGAGCAGCACGCCGGCCACCAAGGCCACGGCCCGGGCCCCAAAGCCCCCGGCGCCACCGCGGCCACCGGAACCCCCACCGCCACCGAAAAGGCCACCAAGCTGGCTCTGCAGCTTGCGGAAAGCTTCGTCTAGATCAGGGGGACCTTGATCGCCGCCGCGACCCCCACCCCAGGGATCCTGCTGGCGACCACCGCCGGGCTCGTTCCAAGACATCCGATGCTCCATTGCCGTCTGCGCTTGCGAAGACGCGCTGCCTCGAAAGGATGCGCAAACGCCCGTGAGAAAAAGGTTTTCACCCGTGTCGGTTGCATTCTAGGGAGCCCCCTAGGCCGCTGCAAGGTAAGGACCGCCCTAGGCGGGCTCAAAGCGGAGCCCCTCCGCCGTCAGTCGCTCCAGGGCATCCCGGGGCAGGCGAAGCTCAAGGGAAATCTGCCCTTCGGTGTCAAAGACTTCCTCTTCGACCCAGCCTTTCTGGTGAAGTTCCGCCCGCAGGCGCCCCGCCTCCGGGGGCAGGGTGCCCCGGCCCCGTATGGACCCGCCCAGGGCCTTCCCCAGCTCCGTGGCCAGGGCGTCGTAAATCAGGTCAAAGCCCAGCTGCGCCGCGGCAGACACGCGCACCGTGGGCGGCGCTTCCAAACGCGAGTGGGCGCGGGGCTCCCGGTCTTCGGTCAGATCGATCTTGTTGTGGATCTCGATGCGCGGCACACGGCTGGCATCAAGCTCCTCGAGCACGGCCAGCACCTCGGCCCGCTTGTCCTCCCAGCCCGGATCGGCGATGTCGATCACCAGCAGCAGCACATCAGCCTCGGACACCTCCTCGAGGGTGGCCTTGAAGGCCTCCACAAGGCGGTGGGGCAAACGGCGCACGAAGCCCACGGTGTCCGCGAGTACCGCGGGACCAAGGCCGGGAATAGCAAGGCGCCGCAGCGTCGGGTCGAGGGTCGCGAACAGTTGATCCGCGGCCAGCACCGAGGCCTCCGCGAGGGCATTAAACAGGGTGGATTTTCCCGAG
>RGAU01000120.1 GCA_009919975.1 Gammaproteobacteria bacterium | reverse complement strand
CCTGGGGGTGCTCGATCCGGAAACCGGCGCCATGCGGGAATATCCACTGCCGGAGGGGACCTATCCTCACAGCGTGACTTTAGATAACGCCGGAACCCCCTGGCTGCTGGGCAACAAGAACGGGACGCTTCAGCGCCTCGATCCCGAGTCCGGGGAGATCAGTGTTTTCCCCATGCCCGATCCGGCGGCGAAGGATCCCCACACGGGCGAGTTCGACCCCAAGGGCCGACTCATCTTTACCCTGCAGCAGAGCAACCGGGTGGGGCGCTTTGATCCCGCCACGGGCGCCATCGACCTGATCGAGCTCGACCGGCCCAAGAGCCGGCCCTATGGCATCAAGTTCGACGGCGCGGGTCAGGCGTGGGTGGCGTGCAATGGCGGTCCCTGCCTCTATCGCATCGATCCAGACACCCTGGCGCAAACGCGCATCGATCTCCCCAACCAGGAGAGCCACGTTCGCCGCCTCGATGTCGCCGACGACGGCAGCGTCTGGTACGTCAATTCCGGGGCCGGACGCCTCGGCCAGTACACCCCTTCCACGGGGCGCTTCCGGGAATGGCCCTCCCCGAGCGGTCCGAAATCCCATCCCTATGGGCTGGTTATCGTCGACGGCATCGTTTGGTACAACGAGTCCGGCGTGCGCCCCGATCCTCTCGTGCGCTTTGACCCGAAAACGGAAACCTTCCAGAGCTGGCCCATCCCGTCCTCCGGGGTCTATGCGGGGATCCTTCGCCACACCCGCGCCGATCGGGCCGGGCGCCTACTCATTCACCAGAGCGCGACGAACCACCTGCTCCGCGTTACGCCGGAGTAGGGGCTCCGTCGAAGCGGGCGGGAAGGGGGCAGTCTAAAAGCAGGGCTAGGCCCTGGAGCAGGGCGTATTCCCCTTCCGTCAGCTGACCATCGTCATCGATCACGTGAACGAAAGCGTTGAGGACGTGGGCGAGGGGCTTGGGGGAAAGGTCTCGCAGCTTCGCAACGGCGCGATCGAAGTCCGCCTCCGTGAGATCCTCGGGGAGGGCAAAGTTCATCCCCGGCCGGGCCTCGGGGCCTTCGCCGAGCTCAAGGGCGCGGCGTCCCGCCTGCACCGCTGCGCGTTGCTGCGCTTCGTCCCCGCCGCCGGCCGCGGCCAGGCAGCGGAAAAGGGTCTCGAGCTCGGCCTCCGCCTCCCGGAAGCGCTGGCTTCGCCCGGGACCGCGCCGGGGCCCCCGCAGGGCGCCGGCGAAGAGTTGGCGCAGCGCCTCATCGGCGACCCAGCAGGGCAGGGCTTTCGGCGGCGGCGGAAGCGCCTTCAAGGCGTCTTCCTGGGCAAGGAGCGCACTGGTGCTTTGGCTCCGCAGGGTGGGTAGGGCGAGCTGAAGCACGGCCATCTGCCCGGCGGGGCCCAGGGTGAGGGGATAGCCCTCAGCGTCCGCGGCCCCGCTTCGCAGGCCGAGAGCCACGGCCCAGGCTGTTTCGGGATGATGGAGGGCCTCCTGCAGCCCCGGCGGCAGAGCAGCGATGCGTTGGGTGGCTGCGGCAAGGTTCGCCTGCCCCACGACCTCGCGTAGGACCCGCTCCGAGGCAAGGGCGCTTAGGGCTAGGGCTGCCTCCGTACCCCCAGGGGCCCTTCCTTGATCCGTAGCCGGCGGAGCGGCCGAGGCCCCTTGATCGAGGGGCGGAAGGAAGGCCCCGTCCCAGGCGGGCAGCACGGCCTTGATGCGGGCCTCCAGGGGCGGATGGGTCCCGAGGAGGCGAGTGAAATGGCGTATGGGACCGAAGAACAGATGGCTGCTTTCCTCAGCCCGGTCGTGGGTGATGTGGCTTCCCCCCTGGGCGCCGCCGATGCGCCGGAGGGCGTTGCCGATGCCCTGGGGGTTTCGGGTGAACTGCACCGCGGCCGCATCGGCTAAAAATTCCCGCTGGCGGCTGATAGAGGCCTTGATGAGCCGCCCAAAAAAGACGCCGCTATAGCCAATGACCAGAAGGGCGAAGCCCAGGGCAACGACCTGGGCCGCGCTGTCTCGCTGGCGACCGCTGCCCCGGGCGTGCATGAGTACGCGCCCGGCGACGCTAATCATGAGGATGCCGTGAAGGAGGGCCATGAGGCGGATATTGATGCCCATGTCCCCGTTCACGATATGGCTGAACTCATGGGCGATGACGCCCTGGAGTTCGTCGCGGTTAAGCGCTTCGAGGGTGCCCTGATTGATCCCGATCACCGCATCCTTGAGGCCGAAGCCCGCGGCAAAGGCGTTAATGCCCGCTTCGGGGATGATGTAGAGGGGCGGGACCGGAATGCCCGCGGCCAGCGCCATCTCCTCGACGATGTTCTGTGCGCGGCGGGCGAGGGGATCCGGGGTTTCTTCCGTGACCAGGCGTCCCCCGAGGGTTCGGGCGACGCTAGCGCCTCCGGCGCGGAGCCGAAAGGCCTGAATGGCGCTGCCGATGAAAATGATCACCAGGACCCCGCTGCTAATGATGACCCAAAGGCTTGGGGGCAGGGTGGAGAGGGTCAGCTTGCCCTCGGAGGCAACGGTAAGGGCCATGCCTACGGCGGCATTGGTGAGGGCGATAAGGGACAGCACGGCGCCCAGGAAAAGCACCCCTAACCAGGCGGTTTTCCGCCGCGCTGCGTCCTGGGCCTCGAAAAAATCCATGGGGCGCGGTTAGAAGCTCACCTTCGGGGCCGCTTGGATCAGCGCACTGTCTTCGAACTCTAGGAGCGCGAGATCCTTGGTGTGCCCGAACTGGTTGGCAATGAGCACCGGTGGGAAGCTGGCACGATAGGTGTTATAGGCCATGACCTGATCGTTAAAGGCCTGGCGCGCGAAGGCCACCTTGTTCTCCGTGCTCTCTAGCGTTTCCGTGAGCTGCATCATGTTCTGGTTCGCTTTCAGGTCCGGGTAGGCCTCCAGGGTGACCCTAAAGCTGCCGAGGGCTTGGGTTAGGGCGCCTTCCGCGGAGCTCAGGGCCGCCAGAGCGTTGCCGTCCTCCGGGTTCGCCGCGGCCTGGCGTAGGCCAGCCTCCGCACTATTCCGGGCGGCGATGACCGCCTCCAGCGTTTCCCGTTCGTGGGCCATGGTGGCCTTGGCCGTTTCCACCAAATTAGGGATGAGGTCGTAGCGGCGTTTCAGCTGTACTTCAATCTGCGCAAAGCCATTGTTTGCCCGATTTTTAAGGGCAATCAGCTTGTTGTAGATCATCACGCCCCAAACGACGAGTAGCGCGATCAGGCCGAGGAAGAGATAAAGATCCATGGTCGTGCTCCCTTAAGCGTCGATCATTATCATGCCTGTCCTGCGCTAGCGACGGTAGTCGAGGGGGGGCGGGCGATCCCCCAGGAGGGGAACGTAGGTGAAGTTCGGGCCCCGGCGCTCGATAAACTCGGCCTTTGCTGCGGTCCGAAGCGCCTCGTCGGTCAGCAGGTCATAGCCCGTTAGCGCGAGGGTTTTCGCCGCCACCATCATGCCCTTTAAGCCGATGGAGGTGCCTCCCGCGGCGATGGCCTGCCAGCTGTGAGCCGAGGTGCCCGGGACCCAGGTGGCCGTGCGCAGCCCCGTGGTGGGGACGACCCAGCTCACGTCGCCGACGTCCGTGCTCCCCGCACCACCGTCAAAGCGCAGGGGCAGTACCGTTTGCTCAAGGCCCAGCTCGCTCGGGCGATCGCCAAAGCTTTCCTCGATGGTAAGGGCAAAGGCGAGTTCGGCTTCGCTGTAGCGATACCCGCCCACGGCGGAAAGGTTTTGGTGCATGGCCCGGGCCAGCGTCTCGTTGGGGAGGAGGGCGTGGTTGCCGTGCATCACCTCGACCTCGGCCTCCGTGCCCGTTCCCAGGGCCGCGGCCTTGGCCGTAGCGAGCACTCGATCCCAGAGCCCCGCAAGCACGGAGGCCTCGGGGTGGCGAACGTAGAGGTACACCTCGGCGAAGTCCGGTACGACGTTCGGGGCCTTGCCGCCGCTGGTAATGACGTAGTGCATGCGCGTGCGCTCGGGCACGTGCTCCCGCATGAGATTCACCATGAAGGTCATGGCTTCTACGCCATCGAGCGCTGAGCGGCCCCGCTCCGGTGCGGCGGCGGCGTGGGCCGACTGGCCATAGAAGCGCACCCGAGCCGATTTGTTGGCGAGGCTGGTGGCGGGGTTCGCGGCATTGCGGTCCCCGGCGTGCCAGTGCAGCACCACGTCCGCATCCTCGAAGAGCCCGGCGCGAACCATGTACACCTTGCCCGAGCCCCCTTCCTCGGCGGGGGTGCCATAGACCCGCAGGCGCCCGGGAAGGCCCTGCTCGGCCATGAGGTTCTTCAAAGCGATGGCCGCCCCCACGGACCCGGTGCCGAAGAGGTGGTGGCCGCAGGCGTGCCCCGCCTGCCGATCCTGGCGCAGCATGCGTTCCGGGCTGGCCGTTTGGGTGATGCCCGGGAGGGCATCGAATTCCGCAAGGATGCCGAGCACCGGTCCCCCTTCGCCGTACTCCGCTACAAAGGCCGTGGGCATCCCGGCCACCCCGGAGGTGACGCGAAAGCCGGCCTCCCGAAGCGTTTCCTGTAATAGCGCGCTACTTTTCACCTCCTGGTAGCCCACCTCAGCCCAATCCCACAGGGAGAGGGCGACGGAGCCCAGGCGCGGCTGTTGGGCTTCGAGATCGGCAAGAAGCATGGCCCGGGGATCGCCGGCGGCGTGCACCGGAAGCGTTCCGAGGGCAATGAGGAGCAAAAGGGCATAGGAAAGGGCACGGGTCATGGTCGGCCTCCGGGGCAGCGCGGCGAGCCTTGACTATGCCGGGGGCGGGCGGGTCTGCCTAGCCTTCGAGGTCTCCGGCAAGGTCCTCGGGGCGATCCACGTCGCGGCACACGCCGGGGTCGTGTACCGGCAGCAGTCTCACCGGTTCGGACGCGAAAAGGGCCTTTAGGCCCTGGTCTCCCCTAAGGGCGAGGGCCGCGGTGCGAAGGCGGGCGGGCACGGCGACCGGGTGACCCCGCTGGCCCCGGAAGCTCGGGGCGATCAGGGGTGTTGGCCCCGGCGCGGCTTGAGCCTCCGCGCAGGCGTGCTCCAGGGCCCTTAGGGTTTCCCGCTGAAGGTAGGGCATATCGCCGAGGGCGATAAGAAGCCAGGGCGCCGCTGCGGGATCCCAGGCGGCAGCGCCGGCGGCAAGGGAGTGGCCTTGCCCCTCGTCCCACCGTGGGGAGGGAACGACCCGAACCTGGTCCTGGAAGGGCGCCGGCGCTGTCTCCCCGGGGCGGAGCACGAGCAGGGGCAAGGGGGCTGCGGGGCACAGCACGGAGAGGGTGGCCTCGAGGAGGGTTTCCCCCGTTGGAAGGCGCGCCGCGCGCTTATCGGCGCCAAAGCGCCGGCCTGCGCCGGCGGCCAAGATGAGGCGCTGAAGGCTCACCGGTTAGCGAGCGCCCGCCGCTCGGCGATGAGCTCGGCCAGGATCGCAATCGCAATTTCCGGGGGCGTTTTGCTGCCAATGGGCAGGCCCACGGGGGCATGGAGCTTGGCAAGGGCAGCGTCGGGAATCTCGAGGGCCGCAAGGCGGCTTCGGCGGGAGGCGCTGGTGCGGCTCGAGCCCATGGCGCCGACGTAAAAGGCCTCCGTTTCGAGCGCTTCCATAAGGCCCATGTCGTCAATGCGGGGGTCGTGGGTGAGGGCCACGATCGCCGTGCGCGAGTCTGAAGCCTGGGCCCGAATGGCGTCGTCGGGCATTTGGCACAGGGCGCGAACCCCAGGCACATGCCATTCATCGAGCATGGCTTGCCGGGGATCGCACACCGTCACCCGAAAATCGAGGGCCTGAGCCATTTCTGCTAGGTAGCGAGAGACCATGCCTGCGCCGATGAGGAAAAGTTGCCACCCTGGGCCGTAGCGATGGGATAGGCGAGGCTTCCCCTCCGTCTCCGACGAGGTGAGCACGGGCCCCGGGGCGGCGGGCGCCTCCACGGTGAACTGCTCCGCCTCCTCGAGGGTGATGTGCCGAAGTACCCCCTGTCGGGCTTCAAGCTGGGTCAGGATCGTGGTGAAGGCGGCCAGGGTCTCGGCCTTTGGCGTCAAGCGCTCAAGGAGAATTTGAAGGTGGCCGCCGCAGGGGAGGCCTAGCTGCGCCGTATCCTCCTCCGTAAGGCCGAAGTCGAGGCGCTCCGGGATGGTGACGACGCGTTGTCCGGTGGTGAGATCGTCGATGAGCGCTTCCTCGACGCAGCCTCCGGAGAGGGAGCCCACGGTGGCGCCCCCCGGACCCACGACCAGGAGAGAGCCGGGGGGGCGAGGGGAGGAGCCGTAGCTTTCCAGCACCGTGGCCAGATGCACCGTTTCCCCTGCCCGGAGCCAGGCCAGGAGAGCCTCCATGACCTCATGATCGACGCTATGCATGATGCCTTTCCTAAGGTGATAGCGATTGCACGATTGAATTGGGGACAATGTAGCGCACTTAGGCCCGGGAGCGATGGCAATGGTGGAAGCCCTACGCGTGGGGAAGGGCGTCGATCTTCGTCCCCTCTGCGAGCGACTGAAGGGGGAAGGACTGCCGTTCCGGGTCTATGAAGCCGGCGGGGTCCAGTGCCTAGCGGTTGCCGATGAGGCCGCGGCGGACCGGGTCCGGGGGCTCTGGGCCGCCGGTGCCGGGGAGCGCCGCCCGACCGTGCCGCGTCCGGGGCTCTGGCCCCTAGGGCTTGGGGGTGCGGTGCGCAGGGAGTTTCAGCGCACCCCGGTCACCCTGGCCCTGGGCGCCCTGTGCCTTCTGCTCTACCCCTTTTTGGGAAACACGGCGGAGACCGTGGGCCCGGTGCTCCGCGCCCTCTTGATCGTCCCCGTGGTGCCCCACGGTAATCTCATCGCCTTTCCCTCCCTTTCCGCCACGCTGGAGGCGGGGCATCTCTGGCGTCTGTGGACCCCTGCGCTGGTGCATTTCAGCGCGCTTCACCTGGTCTTTAATAGCCTTTGGCTTTGGGAGTTCGGGCGGCGCATTGAAGGGCAGGAGGGCAGCGGCCGGCTCCTGGAGGGCCTGCTCTGGCTGGCTCCGGCCAGCGCCCTGGCTCAGTACGCCGTGGGGGAGCATCCGCTCTTTGGCGGGCTTTCCGGGGTGGTTTACGGCCTCTTGGGCTACCTTGTGGTGGTGCAGCGCCTTCGGCCCCGGCGCGCCTATCGCTTACCGCCGGCCTTGCCCGTATTGCTCATCGGCCTGCTGGCCCTGATGGCCACGGGGGTGACCGAACCCTTTGGGCTATCCGTGGCCAATGGCGCCCACCTTGGGGGGCTCCTGGCCGGCGGCCTTTGGGGGTTCGCCCGGGCGCTTTGGCCTGGCGGGGGCAGGCCCCGCAGCGGCGCCTAGGGCGAGGCGCGGCGCTCCCCGTGCTATGCTTTTCGCCGTTTCCTATCCCCCTTTGGAGGTGCCCCCGGTGAGCGAAGCGCCCGCCTTTCCCAGCAACTTTGTGGAAACCGCGCAGACCCTGGATCGCGCGACCATTGATGCCCTGCGCGAAGCCGTCGCCCTCGGCCGTTGGCCCAACGGAGCGCGGCTGTCTAAGGAACAGCAGGGCCTGTGCCT
>RGAU01000119.1 GCA_009919975.1 Gammaproteobacteria bacterium | reverse complement strand
TCCGGGGCGCCGTAAACGGCCAGCCCCCAACCCCCCGTGGGCGCGGGCCCCCGCCACAGCGCTCGGGGCATTTCGAGTTCGAGACGTCCCCCGCCGTAGGAACGGTAGTAGGGCGCCAGACCCTCGGCGCCGGGCAGGCGCCCAGACCAGCTCAGCGCGCCCCCTTCCGTGCGCCCCAGCTGCCGAGCTAAGGGTTCACTGAACCGCAGCACCGGCGCCTCCCGACCCATGGCTTCAAGCAAGGTCACGCGCACGGGCAGCCCCTCCAGCCAGTCGTCCACGCTTTGCCGCCACACCCATCCGGAAACGAGGCCGTCCCGCCGCGCGGCTTCAAGAGCTTCCTCAAGCGGCCCCCGGGCTTCCCCCAGGGCCGGGCCCCGAGCCAGCACCGGCGCATCGAGCCGATCCTCCAACCAGTCCGCAACGGTCAGGCGAAAGCTCGTGACCATGATGGTCATGCCCACGGCAGTGGCCAGGGCCACCACGAGGGCCGCCAACGCCAACTGAGCGCGCCCAAGGCCCCGGCTGGCCTCCCGAAGGGGCAGGCGGAGGCGCAGGGGCAAGGGCGCTGCCAGCCGATTCAGGCCGCGAAGGAGGAGGGCCGTCACGGGCCCTACTCCCTGAGCCCCGGCGATGAGGATCGCGGCCAGGGCAAGCAAGGCCCCCAGATATCCCGATGGCATTTGCAGCAGCGCAAGGGCAAGCAGGGAAAGACCGAGCGCAAGGGCAAGCCCCGCCCTGCCCCCGGTCTGGGCCGGCGGACGCCCGGCCCGGGGCAAGAGGGGCGCCCGCCCCGCTTCCCGCGCCAGGGGCCAGGCCACGGCGAGGCCACCGCCCAGGGCAAGCACGAGGCCCTTGCCGTAGGGCACAAGATCCAGGGGTAAGGCCCCAATAGCCACCTGATCGTAGAGCCCCTCCAAGGTGGCGGAGACCAGGCCCAGGAGCCCCCCGGCGAGCAGCCGACCCAGGAGAAGGCCCAGGAGCGCGCCCAGCCCCGCGAAGGTCATCGCTTCCAGGAGCACGTGACGCTGGAGCACCGCTGGCGCCACCCCAAGGGCCCGAAAGCGTCCAAAGCTCTCAAGGCGGCGCCGAACGCTATAGGCCAGGGCGCCATAAAGCAGATAAAGCCCCACCACCAGGGCCAGCAGCCCCATGGCCGCGAGATTCAGCTGGAAGGCGCTGGCAAGGCCTCCGAGGGCCAGTTCGGTGTCCCGCTGGCTGCGCAGCTGAAGCCCGGGATAGGCCGCCCGCAGGGCCGGGGCGAGGCGCACCTCGGGGGTCGCCTCGGGAAGCAGAAGGCCCGGGAAAAGGCGTTCGAGACCACGACGTAAGACACTCCGGGGCGGCGCTTCCGGCAGCACCAGCTCCACCCGGGAGAGGCGATCAGTGGCGCCCAGCCATTCCTGCGCCGTGGCTAAATCCACTACGGCCAGGGCCAGAGGGGCGGCCTCGCCCTCCGCGCCCGGCAACCGCCCAAGCACCGTGAGGGCCGGCGCCCCGGGCAGGAGCAACCGATCCCCGGAGGCCAGCTCCGGGCCCACGGAGGGCGACAGCAACGCCGCCCCGGGCGTGGTTAAAAACTGCGCCCAGGACAGGGTTTGCGCTTCCGCGGCAGGGGGACCCGACGAGAAGCCCTCCTGGCGAAGACTGGAGAAGGGGTCAATGCCTAAGAGACGAAGGGGAGATCCGTCGGGAAGGGTCAGGCGCCCCTCGAGGAGGGGGGCAAAGCCCGTGACCGGCACGTCGCCCTCGAGAAGCGTTCCGGCGCGCCAGGCCCAGCGAAGCGCCCCATAGGCGTCCAGGGACAGGCTTCCTCCGGGGCCTTCGATGCGATGGGTGCTGGCGCCCTGGAGCTGGGCGGACGCACTCGCCATGGCCGTCCGGGAAGCCGCATTCACCAGGTCCACGGCCACCACCACAGCGACCCCTAGAGCCAGGCTGAGAATCAAAAGCGCACTTTGCCCCGGCTCCCGAAGCAGCGCGCGCCACCGAGCGCGCCACAGCAGGCTCATTGCCCCCCCAGGGCCAGGGTCTGGTCGGCCCGGGCCGCAAGGGCCGCATCATGGGTCACCAGCACCAGGGACGCGCCGGCGGCGCGGGTTTGGGTGAAAAGCACCTCCGCCACCCTTTCCGCCGTCTGGGCATCAAGATTGCCCGTGGGCTCATCGGCGAGCACCGCCGCCGGGCCATGTACCAGGGCCCGGGCCACGGCCACCCGCTGCTGCTCACCGCCGGAGAGGGTTTCCGGGAAGGCGTGGCGCCGATCTGCGAGGCCTACGGCTTCGAGCATGGCCTCCGCCCGTTCCCGGGGCGCGCCCAGCCCCGCGAGCTCTGCCATGAAGGCGACGTTCTCGAGCGCCGTCAGCGTGGGGACAAGATGGAAAAACTGAAAGACGAAGCCCAGGTGCTGGCGACGAAAGGCGGCCCGGGCCCCCTCCTCCGCGGCGCTGAGGATCACCGACGCGGCGCCCTCGGGCTGCCAGGTAACCGTGCCCTCCTGGGGCGTCAGCAGACCGCCGAGGCAGTGAAGCAAGGAGCTCTTGCCGCTACCACTGCGTCCGGTCAGGGCGAGGGACGCCCCGGAGGCTAGGGTCAAGGACAGCCCCGACAGAAGGGTAAGCCCAGCGCCCCCCGTGCCCACGGTCAGGGTCAGATCGGAAACCTGAAGGCGCGGCGCAGTCACGGGGTGGGAAGCGGCGGCGGCGCCTGGAGCCCCTCCCGGGCCAGGGTGTCATCGGGGGTGACCAGATGACGGTGCGCCCCCCGGGCCACGGCGGCCAGGGCGCTAGCTTGATCCTCAAAGGTCGCCAGAGCTCGCACCGTGCTGTGGGTGGGGTAGATCATTTGAATCTCCCCGGCTTCCCAGGCCGCCAGCGCCGCCTTGGGGGATACCCAGCGGGACCCCACGAGCTCCCCATCGTCGTGCGTGCCTTCCTGGGGCGGGGCAGCGGTCACAAAAAAGCGCGTGTCATAGCGCCGCGGCGGCCCCTCGGGGGTGAACCAGTGGCTGAAGTAGTGCACCTGGTCCAGGGCCAGACGCAGCTTGAAGCGCTTGCACAGCTCGAGGAAAGGCAAGCGCCCGGCGTTGACCTCTTCCCGAAGCTCGGCCAGGGCCGAGGCCCAGCGAGGATCCTCCGTGCGCAGCACCGTGCCGTCGGGGCCGTAGGCCAGCAGCACCCCGGCCTCCTCAAAGCACTCCCGTACCGCGGCGACCCAAAAGGCGAGGCCTCCGGATTCAAGGCCCAGGCGCCGGCTGGCTTCCGCGTCCGTGAGGCCACTGGCGTGGGCTTCCAGGTCTTCCGCGCGATCGTGGAAGTCCACCTTGCCGCCGGGAAATACGTGGAGACCGCCGAAATCGACCGTGGCGGTGCGCTCCATCATGAACACTTCCAGACCCGTGGGGCCGTCGCGCAGAAGCATGACCGTCGCCGCAAAGCGCTTCTCCGCCTCTGCCGCGGGCACGAACCCCTTTTGCCCAGGAAAATAACTCTTCACCACACCTCCTTGGGACCCCGAGGGCCTTGGGACGTTCTGACTCGAGGCGTACGATAGCGGTTTTCCCATCCAAAGGGGTTCTCCATGTCCGCCGGCGACTCGCTGATCCCGCGCCTCTGCTCTTTCCTTGATGCGTCCCCCACCCCCTTCCACGCCGTGGCCAGCGTGAAGGCGCTGCTAACGGCTGCGGGTTACGCCGAGCTGCGCGAGGACGACGCCTGGCACCTCGAGCCCGAGGGTCGCTACTTCGTGACCCGCAACGACAGCGCGCTCATTGCCTTTCGATCCCCTGGCCGCTTCCCCGAGGGGCCCACCCTCATCGGCGCCCACACGGACAGCCCAGCCCTGAGGCTGAAGCCCAAACCCGAGCTTGATGGACAGGGGCTCCTGCGCCTCGCCGTGGAGCCCTACGGCGGCGTGCTCCAGAACCCCTGGTTTGACCGGGACCTAGCCCTCGCGGGGCGGGTGCACTTCCGGACCCCCGAGGGCGCGGTGCAGGGCGCCCTGGTCCAGCTACCAGAGAAGCTCGCCATCATTCCTTCCCTGGCCATTCACCTGGATCGGGAAGCCAACCAAAAGCGCAGCATCAATGCGCAAACGGATTTGCCGGCGCTCTTCGCCTTTGAGAATGATGAGGCCACGCTCCACGCGCTCCTGAAAACGGCTCTGGAAGCGGCGGGGCACGCCGTGGACGCGATCCTCGATCACGAGCTGCTCTTCTACGACACTCAGGGCGCAGCAACGGTGGGCCTCGAGGGCGCCTTTCTCGCCAGCGCACGGCTGGACAACCTGCTGAGCTGCTTCTGCGCTACGGAAGCCCTCTTAAGCAGCGGTGATACCCCCGCCCTCATCGTGCTGAACGATCACGAAGAGGTGGGCAGCGCCTCCAGCTCCGGGGCCGCCGGACCCTTCCTGGATCAGGTGCTCCGTCGCATCACCCCCGGGGAGGAGGACAGTGCGCGGCTCCGGGCGCGGGCCTGGCTCATCTCCGCGGACAACGCCCACGCCGTCCATCCCAACTTCCCGGACCGGCACGACCGGGCCCACGGGCCGCTGCTGGGCGGCGGGCCGGTCATCAAGATCAACGCCAATCAGCGCTATGCCTCCAACAGCGCCACGCAGGCGCGCTTCCGCGACCTTTGCGATCAAGCAGCGGTGCCCGTGCAGTCCTTCGTGACCCGCTCCGATTTGGGCTGCGGCAGCACCATCGGCCCTATCACCGCGGCGGAGCTGGGCATCGCCACGGTGGACGTCGGCGTCCCGCAGCTGGCCATGCACTCCATTCGCGAGCTTTGCGCGGTGGGAGACGTCGCGGCCATGGTGACGGCCCTGACCCGGGCCCTCAGCGCCTAGGCGCTGGCACCTAGGGGCTTGCGGGAGCGCCTAAGATGCTAGGGGATCGCGGCGCAGGGGCGCTGCGACCAGCCGCGCTTCCAAGGCTTCAAAGCCCCACTCGGCCAGCAAGGCGAGGGCCGCCGCGGGGAGTGCCCCCTCCAAGATCAAGGCCGTGTTGTTGAGGGAAATGCCCGTCACGATCGGCTCGCCGAGCCCCCCGGCGCCCACAAAGGCCGCCAGGGTCGCCGCGCCAAGGCTAATGACCGTGGCCGTGCGCACCCCCGCGAGGATCGTGGGCAGAGCCAGGGGCAGCACCAGATAGCGCAGCTGTTGCCAGGGCGTCAGCCCCATGGCCAGGGCCACCCGGCGCAACGTGGGGTCCACCCCCAGCAGCGCCGTCAGCGTATTACGGAGGATCGGCAGCACGGCGTAGATGAGCAGCGCGACAATGGCGGGCGCGGCGCCAATGCCAAGCAAGGGGATCATGAGGGCCAGGAGCGCCAGGGACGGGATGGTCTGGGCCAGCCCCGCCAGGTAAAGCACGACGCGCGCCAATCGGCGGCGGCGATGCACCAGCACGGCAAGGGGGATGCCGAGCAGGCAGGCGCCAAGGAGCGCGAGGCCCGTCAGCTGCAGGTGCTCCCGGGTGCGTAGGATGATGCGGGTGCCCCGGGGCGATAGCCACCCCCCCTTAGCCGCTGGCTCAGCCCCCGCTTGAGGCCTAGGCCCCAGCCCTTCCCCCCCCAGATAGTCCGCCGCCACGGCGGCGAAGGGGGCCCCTTGCACGGCCACCGCGGCGTTCAGGCGTCGCATGGTGTCCTCCCCGAGGCGCCCCCCAAGGGGGGCCAGCGCTGCCCGGGCCGCAGCGGGAAAGTCACTGCGCACCAAAGGCACGGCCTGGTACTCGGGGAAAAACGCGAGGTCATCATCCAGCACGCGAAGATCAAAGCGCAGCAGCTCCCCATCGGTGCTGTTGGCGTCCGTGAGGTCCAGCTGGCCCTTTTCCAAGCTTTGGTAGGCCAGGGCGTTATCGATGCCCACGGCGCTCTGGGACAGGCCGTAGCGCGCCTTCAGGGCCAAACTCGTGACTAAAGGCCGCCCGTAGGGTCGGGTGGGACGCCAGCTGGGAAATGCGCGTCACCTCCAGCGCGCGCGCCTGGGGGCCGGCGAGGGCCAGGGCGTAGGTATTGTTGAAGCCCAGGGGGGGCAGCAGCTCAAGCCCCAGGGACCCTAGGGGCGCCCGAAGCCCCGCCACCCCTGGCGCCTGCCCCGGCGGCAGAACCGCCTCTCGGAGCGTGCCCGTGTATTCCACATAAAGATCGATTTCCCCGGAAGTCAGCGCCTGATAGCAGATCAGGGTGCCCCCGAGGCCGAGGCGCCGCTCCACGGTGAAACCCTCGGCTTCTAGGCGCTGCGCCAGAAGCTCGCCGAGCAGGCGCCCTTCCGTGAAATTCTTACTCCCCACCACAATCGGCCGCGCCTCGGCGCTGCTCGTAGCCGCCACCGTCGAAAGGGTCAGAAGCAGCGCAAGGACCCACCCCCGGCGACTCATGGTCCACCCCGCACGAGCTCTTCCACAAAGGGCGTGGCCGGGGCCGCCGCAAGCTCCGTAGGGGACCCGGCCTGCACGACTCGCCCCGCCTCGAGCACCACCAGGTGCTGGGCGAGGCGCAGGGCCTCCTGCCGGTCGTGGGTCACGAGTACCACGGTGACCGGCTCCGCCGCCGCCAGCCGCTCGAAGTGGGCCTGAAGATCATCCCGGGTAAGGGGGTCGAGGGCGGAAAAGGGCTCATCCAAAAGCAGCAAGGGCGGTGAGAGCATCATGGCCCGGCACAGCCCTACCCGCTGCTGCTGGCCACCGGAAAGGGTGTGGGGATAGCGCTCCGCAACGTCCACCGGTAGTTGCATGAGTTCCCGGAGCGCATCAAAGCGCGCGCGCTGACGAGCGGGATCCCATCCCTCGAGCCGGGCGAGGAGCGTGACGTTGTCCCCCACGGTGAGATGGGGAAAGAGCGCCGAGCCCTGCACCGCATAGCCAATGCGCCGACGGAAGGTCGGAAGATCCTCCGGAAGGGGGGCGCCAAAGACCTCAAGGCGCCCCCGGGAAGGCTTTAGCACGCCATTAATCAGCTGTAGGAGAGTAGATTTTCCACCGCCGCTGGGGCCGACGATCGCCGAGGTTTGCCCCGCAGGCAGGGTGAGGGAGAGCTCCCGCAGCACCGCCGTATCGCCATAGCGTTTTTCGACCTCGTGGAAGGCCACCGCGGGCGTCGGCGCAGGTGCCCCCGCCGGCGCCGTCACAGCCCCCACCGACGCCGAAGATGCGCGTAGTGAGCAGCCAGTTCCTGAAGGGGCGCCGGATCGGACGCCTCCGGGAGCAGCGCAGCCAGCCGCGCTTCCGCCTCGGCCAAGGGCGTGGCCCCGTCCCGACCGTTACGAAGCCGATCGCGAAGGCGCTCCTCCCAAGCGCCCCGCTGGGCCGGATCGAGGGTCTCCGGCGCCCAGCGCGCCTGGTAGGCCTCAAGAAGGGCCCGGCTTTTGCTATCCCGCAGGGGCGGCGGTGCGGCAAGGTCCGCAATGGGGCCCTCGCGGAGCGCCGTGAGCGTGGCCCGATCGTCCCGGGGAATAAACCCATCATAGAGGGCCGCATCGATCTCCTCCGCCGGGGCAAACTCCGCCCCGGCAAAGGCCTGGGCCACCCGCTGGCTAAGCCCGTCCACC
>RGAU01000118.1 GCA_009919975.1 Gammaproteobacteria bacterium | reverse complement strand
AGCCGGGTATCGGCTCTCGAACTCGCTCGGCGCCTCGAGCAAGCCGGCGTCGCGGCGGTGATTTATACCGATATCCATCGTGATGGCATGGGCACGGGCATCAACCTTGAGGAAACGCTGGCCCTCGCGGAAGCCCTGAGCTGCCCGGTCATTGCCTCCGGTGGCCTTCACGATCTCGACGATCTGACCCGGCTTAAGGCCGCGGCCGCGGAGCAGCCCGGGGCGCTGCTTGGGGCGATCAGCGGCCGGGCCCTCTATGAGGGCTCCCTCGATTTCGAAGCGGGGCTTGCCCTGCTCGCGTCCTAGGCGCCGCCGAGGCGTCCGTAAGCCTGGAGTAAGCGCACCGCTTCCACGAGCAGTTCGTCCTCATCGGTAAAGGGCGGAAGCCCCCCCGAAGCGTCCTCCCCGGGGGCGTCTAGGTGGCCCGGGAGGTCCGCTTCCCGGGTGGCCTCCCCCCGCTCCCGCAGGGCGCCAAGGCCCCGGCCCTGAAGATCGGGGACGATGCCCTGGGCCTGGATGGAGCGCCCGGATGGGGTGTAGTAGCGCGCGGTGGTAATTTTCAGGGCGCGGGTTTCGGATAGGGGCATGAGGGTCTGCACCGATCCCTTCCCAAAGCTTCGCTGCCCCAGGAGAAGGCCTCGGTTGTGGTCCTGGAGGGCTCCGGCGACGATCTCCGAGGCGCTCGCGGTCCCTTCATTGATGAGCACCACTACGGGCACGCCCCCCGTTAAGTCGCCCTTTTGGGCTTCATAGCGCTCCAGCGCCCCGCCCCCGGGTTTCCACGATCAGTCCCCCATCCAGGAAAGCATCGGCGACGGCCACCCCGCTTGAAAGGACGCCGCCGGGGTTGTTCCGCAGATCGAGGACCAGCCCCGCGAGGCTCTGCTCGCCCTTAAGGGCTTCGATGGCTGCGCGAAAATCCTCGCCGGTGTGGGTTTGGAATTGGGTCACGCGCAGGTAGGCCAGGCCCGGAACGAGCCAGCGATGGCTAACGGAGGGAATATCGATGAGGGCCCGGATGAGGGTGACGGTAAAGCTTTCCTCTTCCGCGGGTCGACGCAGCGTTAAGGTGACGGGCTCGCCGATCTCGCCCCGAAGCGCGCCCAGGGCCGCTTCCGTGCCCACCATCGCGGTGCGTTTCCCATCCACCGCTTCGATCCAATCTCCGGGACGCAGCCCGGCTTTTGCCGCGGGGGTGCCATCGATGGGTGCCACGACCTTTAGCCGACCCTCTTCCTCAAGGATCTCAACCCCGATGCCGCCGAACACCCCTTCCGTCGCCTCCTGCAGGGCCGCGTAGGCATCTCCGGTCAGGTAGCTGGAGTGCGGGTCGAGGCGCTGCACCATGCCTTCGATGGCGTCCTCGAGGAGCGTCTCATCGTCGATCGGTTCCACGTAGTGGCTCCGAATCCGGTCGAGCGTTTCCACGAATACTCTCAGGGATTCAATGGCGTAGCTCCCTTCCGGTGCGGCTTCCGGAAGGGGGGCAGGGTCCTCGGCGGCGCCAAGGGTTGGGGTGAAGAAAACTCCGCTTGCTGAAAGCAGGCACAGGGCGAAGAGGCGCGGGGCAGGGAGCATAGGCGGTGATCTCTTTCGTGGCGAAGGCGCCCTAGGAGCGCGCGACGCACCAGCGGATGGGATCCTCGGGAGCGCCGTTTTGACGAAGCTCGAACCATAAACCGGCGCTGCGAGCACCGCCAGAGCGGCCCGCGGTGGCGATGATCTCCCCCGCCTCCACCTGCTGCCCTTCCCGATAGAGCAGGCTCTCGGCCTGGCCGTAGAGGGACAGCCAGCCTTCCCCGTGATCGATAATGATCATCAGCCCAAAGCCCCGGAGCCAATCGGCGAAAACCACCTGGCCCCGGGCAATGGCGCGTACGGGTGTGCCCTCCTCGGCGCCGATGCGAAGCCCATTGGCACGAAGCTGGCCCGCCTCGAGCGGGGCGCCAAAGGCCTGGAGGACCCGTCCCTCCAGGGGCCAGGGGAAGGTGCCGGGGCGAGCCTTGAAGGTGCGCTTGGCAGCCTCCGCCTCCAGGCGCTTCAACAGGGCGGCGAGCGCCTTTGCATCCTGGCTTAGGGCCGTGCGCCGCGCTTCCCTTTCGGCGAGGCGGCTGCGAAAGGCCTCGAGGCCTTGCGCCCGTTGGCTACGGGCCGCGGCGAGCTGCCGCTCCAGGTCCGCCGCTTCCGCTTGCTGGTCCGCCCGGGCTTGCCGCTCGGCTTCGAGGCTCTCGCGCTGGGCCTTAAGGGCCGCGGCGGTGGCATCGAGCTCCGCAGCGGCGGCGCCATAGTGCTCCGCCAAAAAGGCCTGGAAGGTGAGAATGCGCCCCCGGGCATCGGGGCTTTCTCCTTCCAGGGCTAGCTGAAGAGGCGCGCGGCGGCTGAGGAGCCAGGCGCTGCGCACGGTCGTGGCGAGGGCCGCTTGCTGGGTCTCGTAGGAAGCTTCCGTATGGGCCAACGCTGCCTCCAGGGTGCGCACTGCTTCCGTGATTTCAGCGAGGGCACGGCTCGCGGCCCGGGTGGCTTGGGCTTGGTTGTTCAGGGCTTGATCGGCCTGCTTTAGGGCGCGATCGAGGGCAGCCTGATCCTCGGCATTCTCGGTGATCCAGCGCTCGATTTCGGCCAGCTCGCGCTTCAGCGTCGCCAGCTGGGCCGACGTCGCCTCCGCGCTGGGGGCCGCGCTGCTCATAGAGGGCAGGAGTATCGTCAGCGCCAGGAGCGTGCTCAGGTGCCAGGGGCGGCTGGGGGCCCGGGTTGAATTCAAGGGTGCGTCGCGAGCAGGGAGCGCCCCGTCATTTCCGCGGGCTGGGGAAGGCCCATGAGGGCGAGGAGCGTCGGGGCGATGTCCGCCAGGGTGCCGTCCCCCTCCCGGAATTGGGGCGATCCCGCGCCCACATAGATGAGGGGCACGGGTTCGCAGGTATGCGCCGTATGGGGTTGGCCCGTGCTGTGGTCTGTCATCTGTTCGACGTTGCCATGATCGGCGGTGATGAGGGCCTGGCCTCCCGCCCTTTGAAGGGCTGCTTCTACCCGGCCTAGGGCCCTATCCAACGTTTCCACCGCCTTGATGGCCGCGGGAAGGACACCGGTGTGGCCGACCATGTCGCCGTTGGCGTAGTTGCAGACGATGAGATCAAAGCGGTGCTGTTCGATGGCGTCCACCAAAATGTCCGTGACCGCTTCCGCGCTCATCTCCGGGGCGAGGTCGTAGGTGGCGACGGAAGGGGAGGGTACGAGTTCCCGCGTCTCTCCAGGGAAGACCTGCTCTTCGCCGCCGTTAAAGAAGAAGGTGACGTGGGCGTATTTCTCCGTTTCCGCCACCCGCAGCTGCCGCAGTCCCGCTTGGCTGATCACTTCCCCGAGGGTGTTTTCGAGCCGAGTTGGCGCATAGGCACAGGGGGCAGGCAGGCTTTCGGCGTAGCGCGTCAGGGTGACGAAGGCGGCGAGGGCCGGGGTTTTCTGCCGCGGGAAGCCGTCGAAGGCCGGGTCCAGGAAGGCCTGGCTCAGCTCCCGGGCGCGGTCGGCGCGGAAATTCATGAAGATCACCACGTCCCCATCGTTGATGGTGCCGTCCGGGCCTCCGCACCAGGTGGCGTCAACGAATTCATCCGATTCATCGCGGGCATAGGCTTCGGCCAGGGCCTCGGTCGCGCTGGGGGCCTGGCGTCCGGCGCCTTCCGTGAGGAGCGCATAGGCCTTGGCGACCCGATCCCAGCGCTTGTCCCGGTCCATGGCGTAGTAGCGCCCCACGACGCTGGCCACCCGACCCACTCCGAGACTTTTCAGCGCCTCGTCGGCGGCCTTGAGGGAGGGTTCGGCGGAGCGCGGGGGCGTATCCCGGCCGTCGAGAAAGGCGTGGATATAGACGCGCTCGGCGCCCCGGGCCGCGGCGGCCCGGGCCATGGCGAGGATATGGTCTTCGTGGCTGTGTACGCCGCCGGGGGACAAAAGGCCAAGCAGGTGCACCGCGCTCCCCGTGGCCGTCGCGGCATCCACGGCGCCCATAAGCGTCGCGTTTTCCGCCAGCTCGCCAGAGGCGGCGTCCTGATTAATGCGCGTGAGTTCCTGGAAGATGACCCGGCCCGCCCCCAGGTTCATGTGCCCCACTTCCGAATTGCCCATCTGCCCTTCCGGGAGCCCCACGGCGAGCCCCGAGCCGTTGATGAGGCGGTGGGGCGCTTCGGCCCAGAGCCGATCCCAGGTAGGGGTTTGGGCCAGGGAAATGGCATTGTCGGGCCCCGGCGCCGCGTAGCCAAAGCCGTCGAGAATGATGAGCAGGGTAGGGCCAGGCGTCATGAGCGGGACTCTCCGGAAGGCAGGCTGCGCGTGCGCCTAGTGTAATACGGGGGCCAGCGAGGCAGTAGGGACGTGTATACTTCGCGCCCTAAGTCCCGCCGCCGTCGAGCGTTACATGGATCAGATTCTCTCCTTCATTGGCGCCCATCCGCTGCTTACGGGAAGCTTCGTGGCAGTGCTGGTGCTGTTTATCCTCAACGAGACCCAGCGTGGCGGTAAAACCATCGGTGCTCAGGCCCTGGTGGACTGGGTAAATCAGCACAATGCCCTGGTCGTCGATGTACGGGATCGGAAGGCCTTTAGCGCGGGCCATATTGCCCAGTCGCTCAATATTCCCTTCGCCACCCTGGAAAAATCCCTGGGCGAGCTGGAGAGCCACCGTGGCCGGCCGCTGGTACTGGTTTGTCAGCACGGCCAGCAAGCGGGGGCGGCGGGCACAGTTCTGCGCAAGCACAAGTTCGAGCCCGTGCTGCGCCTTGAGGGCGGTCTCGCAGGATGGCGGGCGGCCTCTCTGCCGCTCGTAAAGGGGCGCGGCTGATGGCCCCGGTGCTGATGTATGGCACCGCGGCGTGCCCTTACTGCCAAGCAGCACGAGCGCTCTTCAGCGACCTCGGCGTCTCCTTCGAGGAGATTCGCGTGGACCTTGAACCGTCTCGACGGCAACAGGGCGCCCTCGAGGCGTTGCTTCACACGCCAGCTAAAGGAGAGACCCCATGAGTGAGAGCCCGGTGGATCCGCAAGGGCCGCAGTTTGGCATTCAGCGTATCTATGTGAAGGACGTGTCCTTCGAAGTGCCGCGGGCTCCGGAGGTCTTTACCAAGCCCTGGCAGCCGAAGATGAAAATGGACATCAACAGCCGGGCAAAGAAGGTTGAGGAGCACACCTACGAGGTGGTGCTCACCCTGTCCCTCGAGGCCCGGGATGAGGACGATCAGGTCGGCTTCATCTGCGAACTGTCTCAGGCGGGCATCTTCTTTGTGGAAGGGGTTGAGGGCGCCCAGCTCCAGCACACCCTATCGGCGTACTGTCCGTCGCTCCTTTTCCCCTACGCGCGGGCGTGCGTGGACGGCCTCGTGACTCGCGGCAGCTTCCCGGCGCTGATGCTTGCGCACGTGAACTTCGATGCCCTCTACAACGAGGCGCTCAAGCAGCAGGCGGAGCGGGCCGGCGCCACCCCCGAGGAAGGCGCCCAGCCTCACTAAGCCCCTCTTAGCCTAGTGGTGCGCCTTCGCATCCCCGGCGCCCCGGGGTATGCGGAGGTTCTCCACCAGAGCCTGGGTGGCTGGGGACGGCGGCGCCGTAAAGGCGCTCACCGTGAAGGCCACGGCGAAGTTGAGCACCATGCCCAGCGCTCCAATCCCTTCGGGGGAGATCCCCAGCAGCCACGCCTCCGCAGTGTTGGGGAAGAGCGGCGCCATAAAGACCCCCTTGAAGGCCACGATGTAGCCAAGGGTGAAGAGCAGCCCCGTCAGCATTCCCGAGATCGCTCCCGCGGCATTCATTCGCAAGCTGAAAATTCCTAGCAGCAGCGCAGGGAAGAGGGACGCCGCCGCGAGGCCGAAGGCGAAGGCCACCACCTGGGCGACGAAGCCCGGAGGGTTATAGCCCAGGTAGCCCGCCAGAAGGATGGCGCCGGCCGCCGCCAGGCGCCCGGCCCGGAGCTCCTGCTTATCCGTGAGTTCGGGCACGAAGGTGCGTCGCAGAAGATCGTGGCTAACGGCGGAGGAGATCACGAGCAGCAGCCCGGCGGCGGTGGAGAGGGCGGCCGCAATGCCGCCGGCCGCGATGAGCGCGATCACCCAGTCCGGTAGCTGGGCGATTTCCGGATTGGCCAGCACCAGGATGTCCGGGTCCACGGTGAGCTCGTTGCCGGCCCAGCCATAGGCCTCCGCCTGCGCTGCAAAGGCCGGGTTGGCATCGCCGTAATACTGGATACGCCCGTCGCCATTTTTATCCTCGAAGCGCAGGAGCCCCGTGGCTTCCCAGGTCCTCATCCAGCTTGGGCGCTCGGCATAGGCGAGGCTGCCCGCGGGCTCGGTCATGGGGCCGGGCTGCAGTGTCGCGTGCAGGTTCAGACGGGCGAGGGCGCCCACCGCCGGCGCCGTGGTGTAGAGCACGGCGATGAAGGCCAGGGCCCAAAAGGCGCTGCGCCGGGCATCGGAGACCTTGGGGACCGTAAAGAAGCGCACGATCACATGGGGAAGGCCTGCGGTCCCGGCCATGAGCGCGGCGGTCACGCAAAAGACATCGAAGGTGCTCTTCGCCCCGTCCGTATAGGCCCTAAAGCCCAGCTCTGTGACGACCCCGTCGAGCTTTTCCAACACGGTTATGCTTTCCCCGGGGAGGGTGGCGCCGAAGGCCAGCTGGGGAAGGGGCATGCCCGTGACCTGGAGGGCAATAAAGACGGCGGGCACCGTATAGGCGGTGATGAGCACGCAGTATTGGGCCACCTGCGTATAGGTGATGCCCTTCATCCCACCGAGCACGGCGTAGAAAAAGACAATGGCCATGCCGATGACGAGGCCTACGCCCAGATCCACCTCAAGGAAGCGGGAAAACACAATACCGACGCCGCGCATCTGCCCGGCCACATAGGTGAAGGACACAAAGATTAGGCACAGCACAGCGACCAGGCGCGCCGTGGAGGAGTCGTAGCGGTCCCCGATGAAGTCGGGAACGGTGAACTTCCCGAACTTTCGCAGGTAGGGCGCGAGCAGCAGCGCCAGAAGCACGTAGCCACCGGTCCAGCCCATGAGGTAGACCGAGCCGTCGTAGCCCAGGAAGGCGATGAGCCCCGCCATGGAGATAAAGGATGCGGCGCTCATCCAGTCTGCCGCCGTGGCCATGCCATTGGCGATGGGGTGGACGCCCCCCCCGGCGACGTAAAAGTCCCCCGTGCTGGCGGCTCGGGTGCGCAGGGCGATGGCGATGTAGAGGGCGAAGCTCGCCCCCACCACGAGGTAGGTCAGCGTTTGTAGGGTCATGGCTTAATCGTCGTCGACATCGAATTTTTGATCGAGGCGATGGCTTGCCCAGCCGTAATAGGCCAGCACCGCAAGGAAAACCCAGATCGCGCCCTGCTGGGCAAACCAAAATCCTGCGGGGACGCCCAGGACAGTGAAGGCGTCCAAGGCATCGCGAAATACAATGCCGCCCCCGAAGGAGGCGAGAAACCATAGGCCCAGGCACCGAGCGATCAGTGCAAGGTTGGCGCGCCAGTAGGCGCGGTGTGACGAATCATGCATAGCCGTTCCTCCCCTGCCCCGGAGT
>RGAU01000117.1 GCA_009919975.1 Gammaproteobacteria bacterium | reverse complement strand
ATCGCCGTTATCGAAGTGCAGGGCAACCAGGTGAAGCTGGGGATCTCCGCCCCCCGATCCCTTCCCGTGCTCCGAGCGGAGCTAAGGGATCGAGAAGCGGGGGCGCCTAGTGACGATCGGGCTGGGCCTCCCCCAGCGCCTCAAGGGTCTGGGTAACCGCTTCCGGACTCCGGGTATAGGGCGCCAGCAGGCGATAGAAGGTGGGCACCACCCCAAGGGTCAGCACGGTGGAGAAGAGCACGCCGGCGAAAACCACCACGCCGATGGCCATGCGGCTTTCCGCCCCGGCGCCGCCGCCAAGAATCAAGGGCAGCACCCCAATCACCGTGGAGAAGGACGTCATCACGATGGGCCGCAGGCGAAGCCGCGCGGCCTCCCGAATAGCCTCCTCTACCGAGGCCCCGGCGTCGCGCAGCTGATTGGCAAATTCCACGATCAGAATGCCGTTCTTCGCCGCGAGGCCGACCATCATCACGATGCCAATTTGACTGTAGATATTCAGGGAGCCCCCGCTAAGCTCGAGGCCCAGGAGCGCCCCTACCACTGCGAGGGGCACGGTGAGCATGATGATCAGGGGGTGGATGAAGCTTTCGAACTGCGCCGCCAGCACCAGGAACACCACGAGCAGGGCCAGGGCAAAGGTCACGAGTACGCTGCTGGAGGATTCCTGGAGCTCCCGGGATTGGCCCTTGTAGTCGATGCGCGCCTCCGTGGGGAGGGTCTCCTCGGCGACGCTGCGCAGGTAGGTCAGGGCCTCCCCGAGGGTATAGCCCGGGGCAAGGTTCGCAGAAATGGTGATGCTTCGGAGGCGATTAAAGCGATTGAGTGTCGCCGCATCGGCCCCTTCGGACACGGTGACCAGGGAGGACAGGGGCACCAGCTCGCCGCTCTTCGACGCCCGCACATAAAGGTTCTCGATGTCCCCGGGGGTGCGCCGGTCGGCGTCCTCCGCCTGAAGGATCACGTCGTATTCCTCGCCGCGATCGAGATAGGTGGTCACCCGCCGCGAGCCCAGCATAGTCTCGAGGGTTCGACCCACTTCAGAGACGGACACGCCCAAATCGGCGGCGCGGTTGCGATCCACCTGGATCAGGAGCTGAGGCTTCACCTCCTTGTAATCCGCATCGAGATTCAGCAGCCGCGGGTTTTCCGAGGCCTTCCCTAGGAAGGCGTCGCGCCACTGCGCCAGATCTTCGTAGGTATCGCCGCCCAGCACGAACTGCACGGGGGTCGAGAAGCCCCGCTGTCCCAGCCCCCCGGGCTGGATGGGAAAGGCCCGCACCCCGGGCATCGCCGATAGGGCAGGAAACAAACTCCCGACAATTTGCTGCGTGCTGCGCTCGCGCTGATCCCAGTTTTCCAGGGAGATAATGGCAATGGAGTTATTGACCGCAGCGCCGGAGCCAAAGCGCGGCGTGCTAATAAGGACCCGGTAGGCCTCCCCCTGGTCGAGCAGGGGCAGCAGCACGTTTTCCATGTCCCGGGCGTAGCGCTGGGTGTACTCGAAGCTGGCCCCCTCCGGGGCGTTCATAAGCACAAAAAAGCTGGAGCGGTCCTCCGTAGGGGAGTACTCCTGGGGCAGGCTCGAAAAGAGCTGCCAGCCGGCGCCGACGATGGCGAGGAGAAACACCGATACCCACAGGGGCCGCTGAATCAGACCGCCCAGGGACCCGCTATAGATCGTCGAGAAGCGCGCAAAGGCCCGATCCACCAGGGCCGCGGGGCCCGAACGCGCCTTTGCGGGGCGCAGCAGCTTCGACGCCGCCATGGGCACCAGGGTAAGCGCCACAAGGCTCGAGAAGCACACGGCCCCGGCGATGGCCAGGGAGAACTCGGAGAAGAGGCGTCCTAAATTCCCTTCCATGAAGGCGATGGGCACAAAAACCGCGACCAGCACGAGGGTGGTGGCGATCACCGCAAAGCCCACCTGCCGGGCGCCTCGGTAGGCGGCGAGGAGCGGGGGCTCCCCGGCCTCTACCCGGCGGTAGACGTTCTCGAGCACCACGATGGCGTCATCCACCACGAGCCCGATGGAGAGCACGAGGGCCAGCAGGGTCAGGAGGTTCACGGAGAAGCCCATGGTCCAGAGCACGATGAAGGCTGCGGTGAGGGACACGGGCACCGTAATGGCGGGCACCAGCATGGCCCGAAAGCTGCCCAGGAACAGGTAGATCACCAGCACCACCAGCCCCGTGGCCACCATGAGGGTTTTGTAGACCTCTAGGATTGCCTGCTCAATGTAGATGGACGCGTCGAAGCCGGCGACGATCTCCATGCCCTCCGGGAGCCCCGTGCTCATGCGCGCCAGCTCTGCCTTTACGCTTCGGGCCGTGTCGAGCACGTTGGCCTTGGCCTGCGCCGAGACCCCAAGGCCCACCGTGGGAATGCCGTTCGCCCGCAGCTCGGAGCGATCATTCGCCGGACCCACCTCCACCCGGGCAACGTCCCCAAGGCGCACCAGGTAACCATCGCTGCCCTGGCGCAGCACGAGCGCCGCGAAATCCTCCGCCGTGCTGTAGCTCCGTTCGACCCGCACGGTGAACTCCCGCTCGAAGGACTCCACGGTCCCCGCGGGAAGCTCGACGTTTTCCCGGCGCAGGGCCGCCTCCACGTCGAGCACGGTGAGCCCCCGGGCCGCGAGCGCTTGGCGGTCGAGCCACACGCGCATGGCGTATTCCCGCTCGCCCCCGATGCGCACGCTGGCGACGCCGGAGACCATGGCGAGGCGATCCTGGACAAAGCGCCGGGCAAAGTCGGACAGCTCGAGCTGGCTTAAGCGATCGCTCGAGAGGGACAGCCACATGATCTGCTGAGTGTTCGCGTCGGCCTTGGCGATTTCCGGCGGGTCCGCCTCCTCCGGGAGCCGATCCACGGTGCGGGCGACGCGATCGCGAACGTCATTCGCCGCGGCGTCGATGTCCCGCTGCACATCGAACTCCACGGTTACCTGGGAGCTGCCATCCCGGCTCGCGGAGCTGATGGTGCGGATGCCCTCGATGCCGGCGATGGCATCCTCCACCAGCTGGGTAATCTTCGTTTCCACCACCTGCGCCGAGGCTCCCGGGTAGCGCGTTTCCACGGAGACGATGGGGGGATTGATATCCGGATATTCCCGGAGGGGCAGGCGATCAAAGGAGAGCAGCCCAAAGGCAATGAGCAAGAGGCTCAGCACCGCGGCGAAGACCGGCCGGCGGACGGAGAGGTCCGAGAGCATCATGGCGCAGGCACTCCGTGGGGCCGAAGGCGGTCGGCGGCGGTCACCGTTTCCACAACCCGTACCGGGGCCCCGGGGCGCAGCCGGGCAGCGCCCTCGATGACAAGCACATCCCCCTCAGCGACGCCGCCGGTGAGCTCCACGATGCCCGGACGCCGCACCCCCAGGGTGACGGGCACCGTGTCAGCGACGCCGTCCCGCACGCGATAAACCTGCTGCGTGGACCCCCGGGGCACGAGGGCGGACTCGAGGACCATGAGGCTTTCCCGAGCATCGCGCACTAAATCGACGGTGAGGAGCATGCCGGGACGAAGTCGCCGATCTTCGTTCGCAATGGCCGCCCGCACGGCGACGGCTCGGGTCACGGGATCTACCCGGGGACTTAAGAAGGTGACCTGGCCCACAAAGGGCGCATCCCCATAGGCCGCGGAGCGGGCCTTGACCTCCGCACCCACCCGCAAAGCCGTAAGGAATGACTCGGGAATGGAAAATTCAAGCTTGATGGGGTCGACGTCGTCCAAGGTGGTGATCACGCTACCCGGACTCACCTGAGCACCGAGGCTCACGGCGCGACGCCCGAGCACGCCGGCGAAGGGCGCGCGAATTTCCCGATCCGCGAGGCGCGCGAGCGCCCCATCCACGCGGGCTTCCGCAGCGGCTACCCGGGCCGCCTGCTCATCGCGCAGGGACTTGGCCGTGGCGTTCGTTTCCACCAGAGCGTCTAGGCGGGCCAGCTGCTGACGCTGATCATCCAAATTCGCCCGGGCTTCCGCTAGGGCTGCCCGCTCCTCCACCGCATCGAGGCGCAGGAGCACGGATCCGGCCTCCACGAAATCCCCCTCTTCAAAGAGGATCTCCACCACCCGATCGGCCACCGTGGCGGTCACCAGGATGGATTCATCAGCCCCCGCCGTCCCCACGGCGGCGAGCGTGTCCTCGAAGGGCGCTCGGGCCACGGCGGAAACCACCACGGGGGTGGCGCCACCGCGGCGCGCCGGCGCGCGGGCGTCGGCCTCGGCGCCGCCCTCCAGAAAGCCGGGAAGCCCCAGGCCGTAGGCAAGCCCCCCCAGCACCCCTACCGCAAGCACACCGCGAAGCCAAGCAGGCATAAGCACATCATCCGTTAAGCGAGAGGACACCAACCGTTTCCAGCATTTTGGGCAGCCTGCGCGGCGATTACTAGCGCTTCGGCGTCGCCAAAAGAGGAGAAAAAGCGCGACCTTGGGGCGCCCCCGGGGCCCTGCTAGACTCTTCGCCTCGGGCGCCCCTTCCCCCGCGCTGTAAGGAGTGTTTGTGGCCACCGCCCCCGCCTGGACCCTTCGCACCGTTGATCGCATCGACGCCGTGGACCCCTCCGCCTGGGATCGGCTGGCAACGCCTGCGGAACGCCCCGCGAACCCCTTTCTGACGCACCGCTTTTTGCTAGCGCTGGAGCGCAGCGGCTCGGCCACCCGGGAGACGGGCTGGCAGCCCTTTCACCTGCTCCTCGAGGACGAGACGGGCACGCTCCGGGGGGCCCTACCGAACTATCTGAAAAGCCATTCCCAGGGGGAGTACATCTTCGACTATGCCTGGGCCGAGGCCCTTAGCCGGGCCGGCGGTCAGTACTATCCCAAAGCCCTATCCGCGATCCCCTTTACCCCGGCCACGGGCCCGAGGCTCCTCGTCGCCGCCAGCGACCCCGACGGCGACGCCCTGCGCCGGGGCCTTGCGGAGGGCGCCCAACGCATCACGGCGGAGCTGGGCCTCTCCTCCTTCCACGTGAACTTCGTGAATGACGAAGACGCACCGGCCCTCCAAGCCGCAGGGTTTCTCGAACGCCACGATCAGCAATTCCACTTCACCAACGCCGGCTTTGCGGACTTCGACGGCTTTTTGGAAACCCTCAGCAGCAAGCGCCGGAAAACGGTGCGTCGGGAGCGCAGGGATGCCCTTGCGAGCGGCCTGACCATCCGCTGGGCCACGGGTTCGGACCTGACGGAAGCGGACTTCAACGCCTTCTACGCGTTCTATCAGGACACGGGGTCGCGCAAGTGGGGACAGCCCTACCTCACCCGGGCCTTCTTCTCCGAGGTCCTCGAGCACCTAGCCGACGACACGCTCTTGATCCTCGCCGAGCGGGAGGGCCAGCCCATAGCGGGGGCCCTGAACTTCATCGGGGGGGATACGCTCTTCGGGCGGAACTGGGGATGCCTTGAGGATCACCCCTTCCTGCATTTCGAGGTGTGCTACTACCAAGCCATCGATTTCGCCCTGGCCCGGGGCCTTAAGCGGGTGGAGGCTGGAGCCCAGGGAGGGCATAAGCTTGCCCGAGGCTATCTACCCCAGCGCACCCGCAGCTTTCACTGGATCGCCCACGAGGGCTTTCGCGATGCGGTGGATCGCTACCTCAAGGAGGAACGGCGCTACGTCGCCGAGGAGCTCCGCTTTGGGGACGCCCATAGCCCCTTTAAGGCGACCCTAGACCTCAATGCCCTCCGCGGCGGCCCTCAGTAGCCCATATCGGCGCCGGCATCCATCCCCGCCGGGGCCTCGGGCGTCAGCGCGTCCTTAAGGCGGCTCAGAAAGCTTTCCAGCTCCCGCCGATTGTCCGGGCCCATGCGCAGCACGAGCTTCTGCGCCGGGGCCAGGGCCTCGAGGACCGGATCGGCGAAGGTGTACATGACCGCGGGCTGCCTTAGGCGGATGGGGCCTTCCGGCCGAGGCGTGGCGAGCACCACATCGATCGCCTGACGCACGCGCACCAGGACGTCCGGGGATCCCACGCCGAGCTCGCCGTAGGCCGTTTCCATGAGGGGCACGAAGCTCTTTAGGAGTGCCGCCGTGGCCTCGGGGTCGAGGCTGGCGAAGAGGGCACCGATAGCATTGAAGCGATCGTAGCCCGCGGGATCGAGGGTGAGCACGGCGCGATCTCCCAGCCCTTCCTTCCGCACGGGGAAGGCGTCCCGGGGCGCGAGGCCTGCCACGGGGGCCCGAAGCACTTGCCCCTGAGCCAGGTTCTCCACCACGGCGGTGAGCTTGCGCAGGAGCTGGTCCGTGCGCAGCAGGGTCGCCAGCACGGCGCTGTTGCTGAGCGGCGCAGCCCCATCGCGGACGAAGGCATCGGACACGTCCAGGGCCGGGAGGGGCTCCGGTTCCGGGACCACGACGGGGGCGGGCGCGGGCTCGGGCTCCGAGGGCAATAGCAACAGCGCCCCAGCCAGCACCGCCAGCGCGGCGGCGGCCAAAATCATCCAATTCTTCCCTGCCATGAGCGGCTCTCCCCAGCGGTGGGTCATCATCCACGCCGTCAGCTTATGTCAGCAGCGTTCAGGCGGCATCGCTTTGCAGCGCTTTCCATTATCATTCCACCTTTGCCCAAGCTTTGCCCAGGCAGGAGTTAAGGAATGTCCAGAAGCGCCGTCGCCGACCTTCTTAGCGGAGCGATCCCCGTGGAAACCCCCGTCACCCTCGCCGGGTGGCTTCGCAGCCGCCGCAGTTCGAAGGGCGGCTTCTCTTTCCTCGCCGTGCACGATGGCTCGGCCTTCGACGCCATTCAGGTGGTCGCCGACCAGGCCCTCCCCAACTACGAGGCCATCGCGGCCCTGGGCCCGGGCTGCGCCGTGGAAATCGAGGGCACACTCGTGGCGTCCCAGGGCAAGGGGCAAAGCGTGGAGGTGGTGGCCCGCGCCGTCACCATTCTCGGAGAGGTCGACGATCCCGCGACCTACCCCGTGGCGAAGAAGGGCCACACCTTTGAGTACCTGCGCACCGTGGCCCACCTGCGCCCTCGCACCAACACCTTCGGCGCCCTGGCCCGGGTGCGCGCCACCCTCGCCCAGGCGATCCACGGCTACTTCGCCGACCAGGGCTTTCTCTGGGTGAACACGCCGCTGATCACGGCCAGCGACTGCGAAGGGGCCGGAGAGCTCTTCCGGGTCAGCACCCTTGATGCGCTGAATCCGCCGCGCACCGCCGACGGCCAGGTGGACTTCAAGGAAGATTTCTTCGGCCAGGAAGCCTTCCTCACCGTTTCCGGGCAGCTTCAGGTGGAGAGCTACTGTCTCGCTCTGTCGAAGGTTTACACCTTCGGCCCCACCTTCCGCGCCGAGAACTCCAATACGAGCCGGCACCTCGCGGAATTCTGGATGGTGGAGCCGGAGATCGCCTTTGCGACGCTCAAGGAAAACGCCGAACTCGCCGAGGGCCTCCTGAAGCACGCGCTGAAGGCCGTGCTCGAGGCCCGGGGGGACGACATGGCCTTTTTTGGCAGTCGCATCGACCCCGAGCTCCTGCCCCGCCTTCAGCACGTCATCGAATCCCCCTTCGAGCGCCTCACCTACACCGAGGCCGTGAAGATCCTCGAGGCCAGCGGCGAGAAGTTCGAGTTCCCCGTGGCCTGGGGCCAGGATCTGCAAAGCGAGCACGAGCGCTACCTCACGGAGAAGCACGTGGGCCG
>RGAU01000116.1 GCA_009919975.1 Gammaproteobacteria bacterium | reverse complement strand
CTGAGCCTTCCCCCCGGCCGCGTTGGTCCGGATCGATCGCCAGGCGCTGCACGCGGAGGCTTTTGAGGGTAAGCGCATCGAGAAGCCCCAGCTGAGCGCCGAGGATGCTGGCCCCGTGATGCCCCGGGGGCCGGCGCAGCCCCTGCACCACGGCCTGGGCGAGGGCCCGGGGTAGGCCCCCTTCGGGCTTTAGCAACAGCGCTCCCTGAAGCTGGCCCTCCCGGCCCAGGACCCACCGTTCTAGGGTGGGATCGTCGAAGAGCTGTGCCAAATCGCGAGGCCGGGCGCGGTAGTGGGCGTCGCGCAGGCAATGATAAAGGGCCGTCCAGGCCTCCTCCTTCGCTCCCTGGGGGAGGCGCCCCGGGCCCTCCGGGGCTTGCCAGGGGGCGTTGCTGGCCTCTGGTGCGCTATAGACGGCGTTGAGGGCCGCCTCTAGGGGATCATCCGCTGCGAAGCGATGGGGCGTTTGCAGGGTCCATACCGTTCCCTCTCGATAGCGCTGCCGAAAGGCGCCGAGGAAGCGCTGACGAAGGCCTTGCCCCGTGCCCTCGTAGCCCTCCGTCGTGGTGGCTAAGACCACCCGAGGCACGGCCTCAAGCAGCGCATTTAGGGTTGGGAGGGGAAGGCCCGCGGCCTCGTCGATAAGCAGGGCCTCGGGGAGGGGGCCTTCACGGAGGAGAAGATCGGGAGGGCGGTGGCGCAGCCGACGCCCTTTGGCGGCGGCCACCCGGCGAAGCATGGCCGTCGAATGGGGGTGGGGCCCTGTTACCGCAAGATCGGAGTGGGCAACGCGGGCGGCGAGCTCGCCAAGGAGCGTGGACTTTCCCCGGCCCCGGCCCCCAAGCACCAGCGCCGGTCGATGCCCTCGGCCCGTGAGCGCCCGCGTGAGCCGATCCAAGAGCCCATTGTCGGCTGGCGTAGCCTCGGGCGCGCTTGGTGCGTCTAGTGCGCTTGGGAGGTGCAGATGAGGGTCCTCGTCTCCTTGCAACATATAGGCCCAGGGGGTGAGGCGTTGGCACAGCCAGCGTTGGAAGGGCGTAGCGCGGTCCCGGGGCAGGTGAAGTAGAAGGAGGCCTCCGGCCCGAAGGGTGCCGGCCAGGGCTGGAAGGCGCTCGGCGAAGTCGGGCGCTTCGCCGCCTAGGCATAGCCCCTCGGTCTCCAGCCCAAGGGCTTCCGAGAGGGGACCTTGGCTTTGGGCGAGCACCTGTGCCCGCTGCCGCTCGTTGGGCCAGAGGGCCCCGAGCAACGCGTCCACCGGCAGGGCGGAGGTGTTGAGTAGAAGTAGGCGATGGCGACGCTCGGCCGCCTGCCGAAGGCCCTCCTCGAGGGTCCTTTGCCAGGCGACAAGAGGGGCCATGGTGAACCTAGGGAAGCTGAATTCCGCCGCCGGGGCCGCCAAAGCCGCCGCCCATGCCACCGCCGGGGCCCCCTTGGCCGGGGATGACCAGCCCGGAGGCCGCTTCCCGGCGCATTTCCTGGAGTTGGTTCAGCGTATCCTGCACCGCTTCCCCCGCGCGGGCGCCGAACTGCCCCACCGCGTCTTCAAGCGTTTCCGCTTCGATTTCAAAGGAGATGGGGAGGCTGCCCCCGGGCGTCATGAGGGATGCCTGGCCCAAAAAGCGCACGGGGCGGCTCGGGTCGGCGTCGCCGTTGGCGGTGACCGGGGTTAAGCGTTGGATCGTGCCGACCCGGCGGTCGGAAAAGACGTCCTCACGATAGAGGTTCGCCCCGTCCATTTGGATGTCGTCTAAGGACTCGCTCATGGGGGCTCCTAAGCCTTAAATAGTGTGGGGCGCATTCTGCCACGCTAGCCCTGGGGTTTGGCGGCGATGGCCTCGATTTCCACCACGGCCCCGGGGAGAAGCAAACCAGAGATCACCGTGGAGCGAGCCGGCGGCGCCTCCGGGAAGTAGCGCTGGTAGACCGCGTTGTAGGCCGCCGCATCCTCGGGCCGAGTAAGGAAGGTGGTCACCTTCACCACGTCCGCGAGGCTTGCCCCTGCCTGGGCGAGCACGGCGGCAAGATTCTCCAGCGCTTGGACCGTCTGGGCCGTGACGTCCTCGCCGGCGAGTTTCCGTGCGCTGTCGATGCCAAGCTGCCCGGAGCAGAAGATGAAGTCGCCGCTAATAATGGCCGGGGACAGGGGTAGGCCAGGGGTAACGGTGCCAACTACGGTGCGGGTCATGGTGCGTTCCTTTCCAAAGCGATGGGTTCGGTGCAGGCTACCGTTGCCTATGCCCTTGGGAAAGTACTCATGTCGAACCCCTTGATCATTCACGCCGGCCGGGCGGTGCGGGAACGGATTCTTCGGGATGGCTTTCGCTATGAGGATTTCGACGTGGTGCTCGGGGCCGCTGGGGGGCCGAAATGGCTGGTGCTTTATGGTCTCGATGCGGTGCTCGCCCCGGCCCTGGCGGCCGCGCCCCGGCCCCGAACCTTTATCGGGGCGTCCGTGGGCGCCTGGCGCCTGGCTGCGTACCTCCAGGCGGACCCCCAGGGCGCCCTAGACCGCTTGCTTGCCCGCTACCGCGACCCCGCGTTTTTTGCGGAAGCCCGCCCCGATATGACCGCCCGCTTCGAGGCGGACGTGTCCGCCGTACTCGGGCCGGTGGGCCTAGAGGCGCTCGCTCAGGGCGCTCCCAATGCGCTTTACGCCGTGGTGACGGCCTTCGGCGCTGGCCGGCGGAACTTGCCTTGGCGCCTCGCCCTCACGGCGCTGGGGAATGCGCTCCGTCCCCGGTCCTTCGCCCAGGGCGGTGCCCTGGGTCTTGGGCAACGTGTGCTGGCCGGGCCGGCGCCCGTGCCCTCCTGGCTTCGCGCGGCGCTCCCGGGCGCAGAGCTCACCCTGCGGCGAGAGCAATGGCCGGCTGCGCTGTTGGCCACGGCGGCCGTGCCTGGACTGATTCGCCCCGTGGAGGGGTTGTTGCCTCGCGGCGCCCTGGGTATTGATGGGGGCATCGCGGACTACCATTTCGGCACCATCCCGCGCCATGCGGGCTTTACCCTCTATCCACACTTTTATCCCCACCTCGTGCCCGGCTGGTTCGATAAGCCCTTCGCGCGCCGGCGCCTCGATCCCCGCTCCGTGGATCACATGCTGTTGCTGGCACCGTCTCCGGCCTTCGTCGCGGACCTGCCCGGGGGCAAAATCCCGGACCGGAAAGATCCCCAGGCCCTCGGGGGTGCGGCCCTCGGGGCCCGCTGGGGCCAGGTGGCGGAGGCGTCCCGGGCGCTGGGGGACGCCTGGGGGACGCTGACGGAAGGGGAGGGACTGGGCCTCGCGCGAGCCCTTGCGTCCTGAGGGCGGGGGCGCCATGGTTTAGGCCATCGGATCACAGGGGAGGGAGAGCCCATGAGCATTACCTACCAGCGTTTTGTCATTGATGAGCTACCGAAGGGGCCCCTCGAGGAACGGCACTTTCGCTTGGAGGAGGGCGTGCTTCCGGCGCTGGAAGCAGGGCAGGTCGCCGTGCGGGTCATTCTGATCTCCCAGGATGCGGCGAACCGCGCCTGGCTTCAGGGCGCCACCTACCGGGGCGCGGTGCAAACCGGGGATGTCATGCCCAGCGGCGCTATCGCTGAGGTGCTGGCCTCGGAGGATCCGGCCCTTGACCCCGGGGAGCTGGTCTACGGCGATATCGGTTGGCAAAGCCACGCGATCATGCCGGGGGCAGCGCTCCGTAAGGTCGGCCCCCATCGTCCCCTCACTCACCACCTGTCCCTTCTCGGCGTTGCAGGAAAGACGGCCTACCACGGGCTTTTTCAGGCCGCGGGCATTCACGCCGGCGAAACGCTCCTCGTGTCAGCGGCGGCGGGCTCCGTCGGCTCCCTGGTCGGCCAGCTCGGTAAGCTGAAGGGTGCGCGGGTCATCGGTGTGGCCGGTGGGCCGGAGAAATGCGCCTGGGTCCGGGACTCCCTGGGCTTTGACGAGTGCCTTGATTACCGAGATGAGAGTCGACCCCTGCCGAAGGCTCTGGCGGCCGCGGCCCCCGGCGGCGTGGACGTCTATTTCGATAACACCGGCGGGCCCATTCTCCAGGCCGCACTCTTTGCCATGCGGGAGCAGGGCCGCATCGCCTGCTGTGGCGCCGTGTCCATGTACGACGGCGCACCGCGCCCCGGCCCCGTGGGGGTACCGGGGCTCATTGTGGTGAAGCGACTGACCCTGAAGGGCTTTATCGTTTCCGACTACGCCCACCTAGATGCGGATGCGGAGCATGAACTTGCGCTGTGGGCGAAGCAGGGCCAGCTGCATATGGAGGAGGACATCCTGGAAGGCTTAGAAGCAGCACCGCGGGGGCTGATTGGTCTCCTGGCGGGGCAAAATCGGGGCAAGCGCATGGTGCGCCTGGCCCCCGATCCCGCCTAAGCATGCCCTCCTCAGCGCCCTGGGTGCTTCTTGCGCTGGCGGCGGTCGGCGGGCTTATTTATCTCCTCCAGCCCGTACTGGGGCCCTTCCTCTTTGCCGCCTTGCTGGCCTATCTGGGCGACCCCCTCGCCGATCGCCTGGAAGCCCGGGGCCTGGGCCGCACCGGCGCAGTGGTGCTGGTATTTCTGGCCCTAAGCCTTGCCCTGTCCCTGGGGCTTCTGGGGTTCTTGCCCCTTTTGGTGGAGCAGCTGCGTGAGCTTTTGCAGCGCCTGCCCGGGGCCCTGGCGTGGCTGGAGTCTTCGGCTCGGCCCTGGCTTGAGCATCGCTTTGGCCTTGCGCTGCCGAGCCTTGAGAGCGCCGAGGTCAATGCGCTGCTGCGGGAGCACTGGCAGTCCACGGGGCAATTGGCAGGGCAGGTCCTGCGCAGCGCCTTCGCCTCCGGGGCGGCGGTGCTGGGGACCCTGGCCACCTTGGCCCTGGTCCCGGTGGTGACCTTCTACCTGCTGCGGGACTGGGATCGGCTCATTGCGCAAATTCAGGCCCTGCTGCCTCGCGATCTCGAACGGGTGCTCACGCCCCTAGCGCGGGAATGCGATGAGGTGATTGCGGCGTTCCTTCGAGGGCAGCTGCTGGTGATGCTGGCCCTAGGGACGCTCTACGCGGTGGGGCTGGCCCTCGTCGGCCTCGACTTTGCGCTGCTTATCGGCTTGGTGGCGGGCCTTGCGAGCCTGGTCCCCTACCTAGGGCTGGCGGTGGGCCTGGTGCTCGCTGGAGGCGCAGCGCTGTTTCAAGGCGGCGACCCCTTAATGGCCTTGGCGGGGGTCGGGGCCGTGTTTGCCGTGGGCCAAACCCTCGAGAGCATGGTCCTCGTGCCCTGGCTCGTGGGGGATCGCATCGGCCTTCATCCCGTCGCCGTGATTTTTGCGGTGCTTGCTGGGGGACAGCTGTTCGGCTTTACGGGGATTCTACTGGCGCTGCCCGTGGCGGCGGTGATTGCCGTGGCCCTGCGCCATGCTCACGAGCCCTACCTGCGCAGCCGCTTCTACGGCGGCCAGCAGGATCGGGAGGGCTAGCGGCTCCCCTACGCGCCGGGCGGTAGGACGGGGCGTATCGTCGGCATGGGCCGAGGGCTCAGGGCCCAGCGGTGCAAGGCGTCGATGGAGTCGAAGCGGCACAGTCCCTCGAGCTGCTTCACGGTGACCGCCATGAGGTCGAAGTCCCCGGCGCGATGCCGCTCCAGGGCCTGTTCCGGGGTAATCCAGCAGCTGTCGTCGAGCTCCTTATCGTCGTGTAGACCCACTTGCTGCGGCGGCGCCTCGGCAATGAAGAAGCGCGTGTCAAAGCGCCGGGGCCGGCCCAGGGGCGTAACCCAGCGGTTGTAGAAATGCACTCGGTCGCAGGCCAGGGTCAGCCCTTCCTGTTTGCACAGGGTTTCAAGATCCAGCGTGCCGTCGTGGATAGCGTGGCGGTAGGCTTCGAAGCGTTCCCGCTTCTCCCCCTCCAGGGTGACCAGCTGACCCAGGTCGTTGTAGGCCAGCAGTACCCCCGCCTCTTCAAAGGTTTCGCGAATCGCCGCAATCCAGAAGCCCCGCCACTCATGGCCAATGGCGTCGAGCTGAGGCTGCTGGGCTTCGCTGGGCCCGGTGCGGTAGGGGTCGTAGGCGTGGAGGTGGTCGTCCCCCTCTACCCGCCCCCCGGGAAAGACATACATGCCGCCGGCAAAGGCGGAGCCCTGGGTGCGCCGAAGCATAAACAGCTCAAGACCCTGGGGGGCGCTGTCCCGCGCCAGAATAATGGTTGCCGCGGGGCGGATCGGTTGTACCGGTTTGCTCATGAAACTCCCTCCTCGTCCCGGGATGATACACGGCTTCGTCCCGGGCTATGCTCTCGAGCAGAACACCAGCCTTGGGGAGAAGCGGAATGAGTGCAGGAGGCTTAAACGCCGTGCAGCTTGCGCGCATTGAGCAGCATTTAGACAGCCAGTATCTGGAGAAGGGGAAGCTCGCGGGGACGCTGACGGCGGTCTGGCGCCGCGGTGAGCTGGCCTATCTGAAGCCCCAGGGGCACCGGGATCTGGCCTCCGGAGCGCCCATGACGGAAGACACCATCTTCCGGATCTACTCGATGTCCAAGCCGATCACTTCCGTGGCGCTCATGATGCTTTACGAGCGCGGAGTGTTTCAGCTCGGCGATCCCGTTCATCGCTGGATTCCCGAGTGGGCCGAGCAGCGGGTGTACGTTTCGGGGATCTATCCCCACTTCCAGACTCGCCCCGTCGATCGTCCCATGTCCGTGAAGGATTTGCTGACCCACATGAGCGGCCTCACCTACGATTTTATGGCGGCCACGAACGTGGATGCGGCCTATCGCAAGGTGGGGCTCCGGCTCCAGGGATCGGGGCTCACCCTCGATGCTTTTGCCGAGCGCCTCGCGCCCCTGCCCTTGCTGTTCTCTCCCGGGTCCTCCTGGAACTACTCCTTCGCTACGGACATCTGCGGCTTGCTCGTGGAGCGCATGAGCGGCATCCCACTTGATCAGTTCCTCAAGCAGGAAATTTTTGGGCCCCTGAAGATGGTGGATACGGGCTTCTCCGTGCCCGATGCGGAGCAGCACCGCTTTGCCTCCAACTACGAGCGCGCTCCGGATCGGAGCCTCCGCTGCATCGATGAGGCGAGCACGAGCCCCTTCTGCCAACCGGCGACCTTCTTCTCCGGCGGGGGTGGCCTCCTGTCCACGGCGCAGGATTACCTGCGTTTTTGCCGCATGCTGCTCGGGGGCGGCACCCTCGAGGGCGTGCGCATTATCGGCCCAAAGACTTTGGCGCTTATGGGCACGAACCACTTGCCCGGCGGGGGCGATCTGACCGAATGGGCCCAGGGTAGCTTTAGCGAGACCACCTACGAGGGGATCGGCTTTGGCCTTGGCTTTGCGGTAAATCTGGGCATGGCGGCGACCAGCGCCGTGGGGACGGAAGGGGAGCTTTTTTGGGGCGGCGCCGCAAGCACGATCTTCTGGGTCGACCCCAAGGAAGATCTTGCTTGCGTGTTCCTGACCCAGCTCATGCCCTCGGGGACCTACAATTTCCGAGGGCAGCTGAAGGCTCTGGTTTACGGCGCCATCGAGCCCTAGAAACCGTGGAAGGACACGATTTCGTCCACGGGCACGCGCTCGCTGCGGAAACTTGCGATGGGGTGGCTTTCGTCTTCATAGCCAATGGCCACGCCGCAGAAGAGCATTTCGTTATCGGGGATGTTTAGGGCCTTCACTACCGTGGGGGTCCACACGGCCCAGGCTTCCTGGGCCGCCGTGTGAAGCCCATGCTCCCGGGCCAGCAGCATGATGGACTGCATGAACATTCCGCAGTCGGACCACTGCCCTTCCTG
>RGAU01000115.1 GCA_009919975.1 Gammaproteobacteria bacterium | reverse complement strand
CCGCGGTGGATCAGGCGGCGCTAACGCTCGTGCGAAGCGCCCACCCCTATCTTCCCTTTCCCAAGGCGCTCCGAGACCACGACCGCCTAGAAATCGTGCGAGATTTCACCTTTCGCCTTCCCTAAGGGGCCGCCGTGTGGCGAGGGCCCGGGCTCCCGCCCTATGATGGCCCCATGGATCTTAAGCATCAGTTTCTCATTGCCATGCCGGGGCTCGATGGAAGCACCTTCGGGGGCACGCTCAGCTATCTTTGCGAGCACAATGACGAGGGCGCCTTCGCCCTGGTGGTGAACCAGCCCCTGGAAGGCGTCACCCTCGGCGCGATCTTTGATCAGCTGTCCATTGCCGGGACGGCCCATCGGGATGTGCCCGTGCTCGACGGCGGCCCGGTGCAACGGGACCGGGGTTTTGTGCTCCACAGCGACGATTGCTGCCTGCCGGCCACGGTAAAGCTGCAGCCCGGGCTCGCCCTAAGCACCGTCCGGGAAATGCTCACGGCCATCGCCGAGGGCTCCGGGCCTACCCAATTCCTCGTCTGCCTGGGCTACGCCGGCTGGGGGGAAGGGCAGCTCGAACAAGAAATGGCGGAAAACGCCTGGCTATCCTGCCCCGGGGACTTCGAAACCCTGTTCGAAGTCCCCTTCGAGGCCCGGCGCCAGCGAGCCGCGGAAAGCCTTGGCATCGACCTTGCGCTCTTCCCCGGCGCGCCGGGGCATGGCTAGGGCGATGGCTGAGCCTGGGCTTCTCCTCGCCTTCGACTATGGCCTGCGCCACATTGGCTGGGCCACGGGCCAGCACCTCACCGCCAGTGCTACCGCCGGTAGCGCCCTCCCTGCCCAGGAGGGCACCCCGAACTGGCAGGCGGTTCAGGCCCTGCTCGAGGAATGGCAGCCCGTGCGCATCATCGTGGGCCTGCCCCTTAACATGGACGAAACGGAAAACGACATGTGCACCCGGGCCCGGCGCTTTGCCCGGCGCCTTGAAGGGCGCTTTGGAATTCCCGTGACGCTCCAGGACGAGCGCCTCTCCAGCCGGGAAGCGGGGGAGCGCTTCCCCAAGCGGGACCGAAATGATCGCCACGGAGAAGCAGCCCGCATCATTCTTGAAGACTACCTGCGCCAGGCGGCGTCCTAAAAGTTCTCGGGGAAGCGCGCCCGGCTCCTCGCCTCCGTGGCCGCCACCTGCCCTGAGGCCACGAGGGCCTCAAGGGCCTGATCGAGGGTATTCATCCCGTGCTCGGCTCCCGTTTGGATCGCCGAATACATCTGAGCCACCTTGTCTTCCCGGATAAGATTTCGCAGCGCCGGTGTACACACCATGATTTCGTGGGCCGCCACCCGCCCTCCACCGACTTTCTTGAGCAGGGTCTGGGACACCACGGCTTGGAGGGACTCGGACAGCATGGCGCGCACCATGGCCTTTTCCGACCCAGGAAACACGTCGATCAGGCGGTCGATGGTTTTGGCCGCCGATTGGGTGTGGAGCGTGGCAAAAACCACGTGCCCCGTCTCCGCGGCCTCCAGGGCCAGGCGAATGGTTTCCAGATCCCGAAGTTCTCCCACCAGGATCACGTCCGGATCCTCGCGCAGAGCGGCGCGAAGGGCGCGGGAAAAGCTCACCGTATCCCGATGCACTTCCCGCTGGTTGATAAGGCACTGCTTGGGGGCGTGAACGAACTCGATGGGATCTTCGATGGTGAGAATATGCTGCTGCTGCGTGTTGTTGATGTGGTCCACCATGGCCGCAAGGGTGGTGGATTTCCCGGATCCCGTGGGCCCCGTGACCAGCACCAGGCCCCGGCGCTCAAAGATGGGGCCCAGGCCGAGGTCTCCGAGGCTGAGCACGGTGGCCGGAATGGTTCGGAACACGGCGCCCGGGCCCCGGTTTTGGCGGAAAGCATTCACCCGAAAGCGGGCGACCCCGGGGACGGCCAGGGAAAAATCGCTTTCCCCCTCCGCGGCGAAGGCCAGCCGCTGCGCCTCCGTCATGGCGGCCTCGATGAGGGCCAGGGTAGCCGCATCATCAAGGGGCGGCGCCGCAAGCTTACGAAGGCTGCCATCGACCCGAACCATGGGCGGCAAGCCCGCGGACAGGTGTAGGTCCGATGCCCCCTGCGCCTGGGCGAAGGCCAGCAGCTCCGTAATGGTCACGTCGATCCCTCTCGGCAGGCCTGACGGGCCCTCGCAGACCCGTTAGACTTTTACTTTCTTCCACTGTAACGGATCTCGGGCCATGGCTGGGCTAGAAGCACGGGTGCAAGCAGTGCAGGAACGCATTCGCGCCGCAGCCCTGGCCGCGGGCCGGGCACCGGAATCCCTGACCCTCATCGCCGTGAGCAAAACCCAGGGCGCCGACGCGGTGGCCGCCGTCGCCGCGCTTGGGCAGCGGGACTTCGGGGAAAACTACCTTCAGGAGGCGCTAGACAAGCAGGCGGCTCTGGCCACCCTGCCCCTCTGCTGGCATTTCATCGGCGCCTTGCAAAGCAACAAAACCCGGGCCGTGGCGGAGCACTTTAGCTGGGTCCATACGGTGGACCGGGCAAAGCTCGCGGAGCGCCTCTCGGCCCAGCGACCCCGGGCCCTGGGGCCCCTTAAGGTATGTCTTCAAGTCAAGCTTGACCCGGAGGAGACCAAGGCTGGGGTGGCCCCGGAGGATCTGGCGGCGCTGGCGGAGGTCGTCCGGGGCTGCCCCGGGCTCGAGCTCCTTGGGCTGATGGCCCTCCCCGCGCCCCGCACGGGCTTTGAAGCCCAGCGCGAAAGCCTCGCCCGGCTGACGACTCTGGCATCGGCCCTTCCGCCCGCGGCCCCTGTGCTGTCCATGGGCATGAGCGACGATCTTGAGGCGGCGGTCGCCGCCGGCGCCACCCACCTTCGCCTGGGCACGGCCCTCTTCGGCCCCCGGGCCCCCAAACGGGAAAGCACACCATGACCGAAAGCACCGCTTCGGCGGCGTCCCTGACGCTTCCGAAGACCATTGCCTTTATCGGCGGCGGCAATATGGCCCAGGCCCTGCTGGGTGGACTGCTCGCCAGCGGCGCCGATCCAACGGCCCTGCGAGTCTCGGATCCAAGCCCTGCCTGCCGGGAAGCCCTGGCCGCCCTCGGGCCCCTCACCCTTTTTGACGACAACGCTGCCGCTGCGGACGGCGCTGAGGCCGTCGTACTGGCGGTGAAGCCTCAGGTACTCGGGCCCATCCTCACGGCCCTTGCGCCGGTCCTAGCTGCACAGCAGGCCACGCCTTTTGTGCTGTCCATTGCCGCGGGCATCGACTGCGCAAGCCTGCTTCATTGGAGCGGCGGAGTCCCCGTCGTGCGCGCCATGCCCAACACCCCGGCGCTCCTTCGCAGCGGCGTTACAGCGCTGTTCGCCACCCCGGGGATAAGCGCCGCGCAGCGGGGCCAGGCCGAGGCCCTCATGGCCATGGCCGGGACCACCTATTGGCTCGAGGAGGAAGGGGATCTCGCTGCGGTGACCGCCGCCTCCGGCAGCGGCCCCGCCTACTTCTTCCGCCTCATGGAAGGCATGATTGACGCCGCCGTGGCCCAGGGGCTCACCCCGTCGTTGGCCCGCGCGCTGGTGACGGAAACCGCCCTCGGCGCGGCCCGCATGGCGACGGTGCCCGGCGCCGACCCGGCCGCCCTCCGCACCGCCGTCACCTCCCCCGGCGGCACGACCGCTGCGGCCCTGGAGGCCTTTGAAGCGGCAGGCTTTGCCCCCATGGTAAAAACGGCGATGGCAGCGGCGGCCCATCGCGCCAACACCCTTGCCGAGGAACTCGGCGTTCCGAGCGCCCTGCGCGCGCATCATAAGGGAGATGAAGCATGAACGAAGCGCTCTCCGGCGGAGGCCTCTTTCTGCTGCGAACGGTCCTCAGCCTCGCCAGCTTTCTGTTCCTGCTGCGCTTTTTGCTCCAGGCGGTGCGGGCGGACTTCTACAACCCCCTCACCCAGGGGGTGGTGCGCTTCACGGACCCCCTTCTGAAGCCCCTTCGGCCCCTGATTCCTTACCTGGGCGGGCTCGATCTCGCAGCCCTGGGACTGACCCTCCTAGCGGAACTGCTCCTGTGCATGCTGACCTTCGGCCTGCCTCTAGGGTCGGCGCTCCTGGTGGCCGCCTTCCGCCTGCCCATGCGCCTGCTGGAGCTATATTTCTGGGCGCTCCTCATCGTGGTGATCTTAAGCTGGGTGGCGCCCATGAGCCGGCACCCTGGCGCCGAACTGCTAGACCAGCTCACGGCCCCGGTGCTGGCGCCCATCCGCCGGGTGCTGCCCCCCGCGGGTGGCCTCGATTTCTCTGTCCTTGTTCTATTTTTACTCCTGACCCTGCTGCGGGATTACCTCGTGCCCGGCCTCGCCCTGGAGGTCGGCATCCCCCGCATGCTCCTGCCCTAGGGGCAGTCCCTTGCGAGGGCCCTGGGGCCCTCGCTAGACTTCGCGCCCATCCCGGGAGAGGCAGCTGATGGCCGAAGCGGCGCCCAGCGATCAACACTCCGTCGGCCTTGTGACGGCGGAAAGCGCGGATTTTTCTGGCCCCTTCCCCCTGGCTAGCGGGGAAAGCCTGCCCGCCTATACGCTGGTCTACGAGTGCTATGGCGCCCTGAACGCGGACCGTAGCAACGCCCTTCTGATCTGCCACGCCCTCTCGGGCCATCACCACGCCGCGGGCTACTACGACCTCGAAGATCCGAAGCCCGGCTGGTGGGACACGGCCATTGGCCCGGGCAAGGCCATCGACACCAATCGGTTCTTTGTCGTCGCCTTGAATAATCTCGGGGGCTGCCACGGCAGCACCGGGCCCACGAGCACGAATCCGGCCACGGGGCGGCCCTACGGCCCGGATTTCCCCACGGTGACGGTCCCAGATTGGGTGAACGCCCAGGCCGCCCTGGCGGATCGCCTCGGCATCGAGCGCTGGGCAGCGGTGGTCGGGGGCAGCCTCGGCGGCATGCAGGCGCTCCAGTGGGCCCTGTCCTACCCTGATCGCGTGGGCGCCACCGTGGCCATCGCCAGCACGCCGCGCCTTTCAGCCCAGAATATCGCCTTCAATGAAATTGCCCGCCAGGCCATCACCGCCGATCCGGACTTTCGCGAGGGGCGCTACCTCGAGGCGGGGGTGGTGCCCACGGCGGGGCTACGCCTGGCGCGCATGCTCGGCCACGTCACCTACCAATCCGATGATGGGCTACGAGAGAAGTTTGGGCGGGCCGTGCGCACCGGGGATCTCGATATCCTCCAGGACGTGCAATTCCAGGTGGAGAGCTATCTCCAATACCAGGGCAAATCCTTCTCCCGTCGCTTCGACGCCAATACCTACCTGCTCATGACCCGGGCCCTGGACTACTTCGATCCCGCTCGGGCCCATGGGGACGATTTAGTGGCCACCTTCGCGGCCATGAAGGCCAAGTTGCTTTTCATTTCCTTCACCACGGACTGGCGCTTTCCGTCGGCCCGATCCCGGGAGATGGCCCTGGCAGCCCTCCGCGCGGGGCGGGAGGTGAGCTACGTCGACGTCGACGCCGCCCAGGGCCATGACGCCTTCTTGCTCCCCGTACCCCGCTACCTTGAGGTGCTTGGGACCTACCTTCGGGGCCTGGAGCCGAGACCATGACCCTTCGCCCGGACCTGAAACTGATTGCGGCCATGGTGCCCGAGGGTGCCCGGGTGCTCGACCTCGGCTGCGGCGACGGTGCCCTCCTGGCGTGGCTGGCGACGCACCGTGGGGTGCGGGGCTACGGCATTGAAATTGATGAAAGCCAGATCACCCGGTGCATTGCCCGGGGCGTAAGCGTACTGGAACGGGACATTGACGAGGGCCTCTCCGATTTCCCCACGGACGGCTTCGACGTGGTGGTGATGGCGGAAACGCTCCAGGCCGTGCGCAAGCCCGGCACCGTGCTCGAGCATATGCTTCGCATCGCCCCGCGGAGCATCGTGACCTTTCCAAACTTTGGGCACTGGCGCTGCCGCCTGGAGCTGGCCAGCGCCGGGCGCATGCCCATCGCCCGGCACCTGCCCCACGCCTGGCACGACACCCCCAATATCCACCTCTGCACCTTCGCCGATTTTGAAGCACTCTGCGCCGAGCGCTCCCTAACCATATACGATAGAAAGGTAGTGAACGCTCACTACGAAAGCACCTGGGCCATGAACCATTGGCCTAACCTGTTCGGTACCATCGCGGTCTACGGGCTTAGCCGCCCTGGCGCCTAGGCCACCCTCCACCCCGGGAGACAGGTCAAACGCTTCGGCGATCTATCGGTGCACTACATTGCCCTAAATAGCACCAGCGTTCCGGCGAACGTCGCCGCGGACTACGATTTGGATAGGGGGGAAAACGTCGCCCTCATTAACATCGCAGGGCGCCGGGAAGGGGGCGCTCCGGGGGCTACGACTCCCGTGCCCCTCGCGGTGGAAGGCACGGTGCGAAATCTCCTCGGGCAGACGATCACGCTTTCGTTCCAGGAGGTGCGCGAGCCCGGGGCCATCTACTACCTCGCCACCACCCGCTTCACGGACCGGGAAGCGCTGCGCTTTGAACTTACCGTGGAAGACTTGGAGCAGGGCGGGCGCCACGCCCTAAGCTTCCAGAAAACCCTTTGGGCCCAATGAAAACGTCGCTGCTGCTCGCCACCCATAATGACGGCAAGGTCCGGGAATTTGCTCGCCTGCTGCCGGATTTTGCCCTCACCGGGGCCCGCGCGCTAAAGCTTGCGGCTCCGGAGGAGACGGGGCAGACCTTTATCGAGAATGCGCTGATCAAAGCCCGGGCCGGAGCCCAGGCCTCGGGCCTCCCCACCCTGGCCGATGATTCCGGGCTCATCGTTCCTAGCCTCGGGGGCGCCCCGGGGGTCTACTCCTCCCGCTACGCCGGGCCCGAAGCCACGGACCGGGACAACTGGCAGGCCCTTTTGAAGGCCCTCGACGGCAACGAGGATCGGCGCGCCGCGTTTTACTGCGTGCTCGTGCTCATGAGCCACCCGGAGGATCCCTGCCCACGCATTGCCGAAGGGCTTTGGCCCGGGGAAATCGCCCTGGCGCCGGAGGGAGAGGGGGGCTTCGGCTACGATCCCGTGTTCTGGGTACGGAGCCATGGCTGCACCGCAGCCCGCCTGGCCCCAGAGGAGAAAGCGGCCCAGTCTCACCGGGGGCGGGCCGTGACCGCGCTGAAGGCTCAGCTCGCCGAGCGACCCCTCACGACGTGAACCCGCCTGCGCTACCGACGGCCGTTTACATCCACGTCCCCTGGTGCGTGCGCAAATGCCCCTATTGCGACTTCAACTCCCATGAGCGGGCGGAAGGCCTACCGGAAGCGGCGTACCTTCGCCGTATCCTTGCGGACCTCGCCTGGGATCTTGAGCACTTCGGCCCGCCAGGGGCACCGATTACCAGCCTCTTCTTCGGGGGCGGCACGCCCAGCCTTCTGCAGCCGGAAACGATTGGGGCGATCATCGAGGGCATCGCTGCCCGCCTCCCCCTCGCAGGGGACTGCGAGATCACCCTGGAAGCCAATCCGGGTACGGCGGAGGTGGGGCGCTTTCAGGGCTACCGCGCCGCCGGGGTCAATCGCCTCTCTTTGGGTATTCAGAGCTTTTCCTCCCGCGCGCTGACGGCCCTGGGCCGAATCCACGATGGGGAGGACGGGCTGCGCGCCCTGGCCCTGGCCAAGGCCGCGGGCTTTCCGCGCATCAACCTCGATCTTATGCATGGCCTACCGGGGCAAACGGTGGCCGAGGGGCAGCGGGATATCGAGCTTGCCCTCGATGCGGAGGTGTCCCACCTGTCCTATTACCAGCTCACCATCGAGCCGAATACGACCTTTTACCGCCGGCCGCCGGCGCTCCCGGAGGAGTCGATCCTCGAGC
>RGAU01000114.1 GCA_009919975.1 Gammaproteobacteria bacterium | reverse complement strand
AGCATCCCGATCGGCCCGCGGTGATCCTCGCGGAAACCGGTGCCCAACTGAGCTACGCAGAATTTGAGGCCCGGGCCAATCGCCTGGCCCACTTCCTAAAATCGCTGGGCCTTGAGCGCCTGGATCACTACGCGATCTTCATGGAGAACAATCTGCCCTACCTGGAGACCTGCGCCGCAGGAGAACGGAGCGGCCTCTATTACACCTGTATCAATGCCTATCTGACGGGCAGCGAGCTCGCCTACATCCTTCAGAATTCCGAGTCCCAGGTGCTCATCACCTCCCGGGAAAAGCTTGCGGTGGCGCAGGATGCCCTGGCGGACTGCCCGGGTATCAAGACCGTGCTCGTGGTCGACGGCGCGGGCACCCTCCCCGACGATCCTCGCTACCAGGACTACGAAGGGGCGCTAACCCCTTATCCGGAAACGCCTCTCGCCGAGGAATGGCTCGGCACCTCCATGCTCTATTCCTCCGGTACCACGGGCCGGCCCAAGGGCATCATTCGCCCCCTCCCGGCCCAGGCGCCCGCCGATATGCTGGCCCTTTACTATTTCCTGAGCGATCTCTGGCTTTACCGGGAGGACATGATCTATCTCTCCCCGGCGCCCCTGTATCACTCCGCGCCTCAGGCCGCCGTGGGCCTGACCCTACGCATAGGGGGCACGGTGATTGTCATGGGGAAATTCGACCCGGAGCGCTACCTCGCCCTCATCGAGCGCTACGGCGTTACCCATAGCCAGCTCGTACCGACCATGTTCAGCCGCCTCTTAAAGCTGCCCGAGGCAGCCCGGCAGGCCCATAACCTTAAGAGCCTCGAGGTGGCCGTGCACGCAGCAGCACCCTGCCCGGTCGCGGTGAAGCAGGCGATGATCGAATGGTGGGGACCGATCATTCATGAGTACTACGGTGCTACGGAAGGGCTCGGCTTCGCCGCCTGCAACAGTGAGGAGTGGTTAGCCCACCCCGGGACGGTGGGAAAGATCGTCCTCGGAGAGCTGGCCGTGCTCGACGAAAACAACCAACCCGTAGCAAACGGAACCTCCGGCACGCTCTGGTTTAAGACCGCCACGGAATTCGCCTACCATAACGACCCGGAGAAAACCCGGGAAGCCACCTCTGCCGACGGCTCCATGACCACCGTGGGGGATGTGGGCTTTGTGGATGACGATGGCTTTCTGTACCTCACGGACCGGAAGACCTTCATGATCATCTCCGGGGGCGTAAACATTTACCCCCAGGAGTGCGAAGACCTCCTCATTTCCCATCCCTGGGTGGCGGACGCCGCCGTATTCGGCGTACCCAACGTCGATCTGGGCGAAGAGGTCAAAGCGGTGGTGCAGCTCATGCCCGGCATCGACGAATGCGAGGCCACCACGGAAGGCCTGCTGGCCTATCTTCGGGAGCACTTGTCTCGCCAGAAGGTGCCCCGCTCCATTGATTATCGCGACACCCTGCCCCGCCTACCTACGGGTAAGCTCTACAAGCGCCTGCTCCGGGACGAGTACTGGGGGGACGGGCCCTCAAAGATCGTATAAGGCTAACCCCTAACCCCTAAGCCCAAGGGAAAAGGCGTCCGGGACCCACCCGCAGGAAGGGAGCCCCGGACGAAGGGGATCGCTAGGGGATTAATGCAGGACGTAGGCATGTACGGAAATGGTGTTGTCCCGGCCATCGAACTCGATCATGTCGAGATTTTGCGAACCATCGGAGAGATTCACGACATTCGTCATGAAAATCCGAGAGCCTTCCCGACGCCAGGCACCGCGAAAGGTTCCCGACGCCATGGTGTCAGCATCAATAAATCCTCGGCCCGCCCCGGAAACTGATCCCTGGGTCGCCGATCCATCTCGATGTAAATGGTAGGTAACGTAGACCTTACCGTAGGCTCCCATGGTCCCTTCGGCTGAGATGTGGGTTTGCTCCGCGCCAATGACCACAGACGTCACCGTCATGGTGGCCGGCGCTTGCCGAGGCCCGAGGTTCAAGGCGCTCGGCTCTGCTGAGGCAAGCGCAGAGATGAGAAAACTAAAGAGGGCAAGAGTCACGCTTTTCATGATTGGATCCTCCGCTGACGCCGTTTCCCGGCACGACATCAAGCTAAGGAAATCCTGAAAAAAAGGGGGGTGAAAGGCAAAAACCTGGCAGGAGAATAGATCAGCGGTATCTTTCGTAAGCCGCCCTTACACCTTGACGGATCAAAGGTGCCAGAAAGGCATGACTAGCTCGCTAGGGAGACCGGATCCTCATTGTCCTCTTGCCCGAGGCGCTTAAGGATCCCCACCAGTGGCTTCAACAGCGATTCGCTACTCGGGTCAAGGGGAAGGCCATCCAAGGAGGCCAGCACCATTCTTCCTGCTGAGGCTTCAGGGAAGTCGTCGACCCGTACCCGCGTAAGGCCGTATTTCCGCTGAAGCTTTTGAGGCAGCGCGCATAAGGGAAGGAGGGAAAGGTGATCAGGCTGTCGCGCGAAGCAGATGAGATCTTCGATATTGTCCGAAACAAGATCGAAGGCTGAGCGGGAGATGACTCCGGCATGCTTTTCCTCGGGAAGGCGCTCAAGAAGGAAGGCGCCAAAGCCCCGCGGAAGCGGCGGAACGGCCAGAGCGGCATTGCCGACCAGCGCGTCTACCGTGTAGCGCCCCCTTGCATACTGTGAATCCCAGACGGCAAAGAAGCCCGCCGGAGGCGTGCCGCTCGCGTATATTTCGACAAGGCCTTCGGGGTTCTCAGGCTCGGGCCCAAGCCAGAGATTGAACTGACCTTTTTTTAAAAGCTCCCTCGCCACGTCCCAGCTTGCGTAGCGCAGCTCGAGGCTAACGGTGGGATTCGCCTGCTTAAGGAGATGGCAGAAATCCGCTGGCAAGAACATGCGAAACACAGGATCAAGGGCGACAACGACCCGCCCGCTCTCTGCTTCATTAATCGCACGCAGGGAGGATTCGGCATCAGAAAACGCCGCCAAACTCTGCTGTGCCGCTTGCAAGAACACTCGCCCTGCAGGGGTCAGCAAAAGCGTACGGCCCAGACGCTGAAAAAAAAGAACGCCGTAATGTCCTTCGAGGCGCGCGAGGGTCTGGCTGAGCGCCGAGTGGGATAGGCCCACCGCTTCCGCAGCGACGGTAAAGCTTCCATGTTCCGAGAGCGCGACGATCTGTTTGAATTGCGACAAGCTAAGCATGCCCCCTCCCCCCGAGCTTCATACATGCCTTATTGGCATGCCGTCTACTTCAGGTTTTTAACCCTCTCCAACCATATCGTCAATTTATTGACGCGTCTATTGATTATTTTCATTAATTTTTTATGACACCGATGCAGAAGCGTATAAGCTCAGGAAGCACCCCAGGGCCTACCCCGACTCCCCCCAGGCGCCCTGAAATTCGAAGCAAACAGCAACCTCATCGCCGAGGACCCGAGCGTCGTGTCCTGGCGCAATGGCATAGGCATCGCCAGCCCGATAGACCTTCCGGGTCCCATCTTCATGGACGGCCTCCACGGCTCCGGAAATGATCACGCCAAGGTGGCTGGCCTGACACTGATCTGTGCCGACCCCTGGGCGGACATCCGTGGCCCAGTGCCATCCCGGAGCCAGCGTCAATCGCATTAGCCGACGCCCCCCGACCACAACGGCCTCTACCCGGGCGTTCGGCGGCGTGTTGACTTCATTGCTACTCGAAAAGCTTTCCACCTCAATGCTGCTACCCATGGCTATGCGCCTCCTAAATCGCCCCCTAGGGCAGGGCCGTTACCGTATAGACCTCTACCAGCCGCCCCATGGGCGCGGCGGAGAAGCGTTGAGAAAAGGCTTGGAAATCGGCATTCGGTGCCTTGCGCTGGGCGGCGAAGGCGGCGTGGGACGGGTAGCTCATCACGTAGTGCACCCGATTCATCTGGTCGACGTTAATGGCGATGTCCACGCCCGCCGCTTCGTGAATCTCCCGGGCTTGCCGCGCGTCGCGAAGGAAGGCGCTAACGTTTCCATTGAGCGGCTCCCAGAGATAGATCTGGGTGAAGCGCCCCGGGGCATCGGCGGATACCACTTCCTCCATGAAATAGTTTTCCACCTGCTTAGCCGCGGGATCGGTGGCTGCCCGGCCCTGCCACTGGCGCCAAGCATCGCTTTTCGGAAGGTCCTCATTGAAGCTGGCCCAGCCATCCCAATCCTCGAAGGTAACCACGTAATGAAGCCGGCCCAAGGTATCAAGGTGCATGGCCACCGTAGCCCCCAGGCTCCGATGAATCTCCGCCGCCGCCTGGGCGGAGGCGAGCATCTGAGGGGCCTTCCCCGGCGCCGGGTCCCAAATAGCGACCCCCACGGGCTTCGCGGTTGCAAAGGCGCTGCCAAGTGACAGCCAGATAATAAGGATTGCTTTTTTCATCACGAAATCTCCCTGAAGACCCTAAGGGAGTAACCCGATGCTGGATCTAGCTCCAGCTATTTTCGTGAGGCTTGCGGAATAAGGGGCCCTTCGTAATCGCCCCTTTCATGAAACGGTAGACGCGCTTACGCCTTCCCCGGCTCGGTCCCCAAATGGGCGCGAAGCTGACGAAGGGTCGCTTCCGCCCGGGCTCGAAGCCCGGCGTCCGTTGCGCTGCTCACGGGATGGGGAATGACCGCAAAGCCGTAGGTCGCATCTCCCAGGGCGCCAGCCATGGCCTGGGCCGCATCCACGAAGGTTTCCGTCATCACCCCGAGGGCCGGGGTGCCCAGGCGCTCGGCCGCCATCGCGTCATGCAGACTGCACGACGAACAGCTGCCTCAGTCGCCAAGGCCCGTGATAGCAAAGTCCCAATGCGCCGCTTCGTCCAAAATTTCTGCTTCCGCCGGCGCGCTGTAATTGCCCTTCGTACGCCAGCACACCTCCGCCACGCCGAGGTGCTCCCGAAGCAAGGCTTCCAGATGGGCAAAAAAGCCCTTCGTGCCTTCCTTCCCGTTGGAAATAAAGCCTACGGTGGCGCCCACCAGGCTTGCCGGGCGAGGCGCTCGCTCAAAGGCCCGGATCTCCGCCTCGTGGCTCGGATTGAAAAATCGTAAGGTCATAGGCCTTTCCTTCCTTAGCAATCGATGCATACGCCCACGGGGGCTGTCACCGCCCGGCTCTTATTGCCGAGCCAGGGGGGAATCACTGCTCCAAAGCCCCCCGCGGGGCCGCCGGCGGCCAGCACGAGCACGTCCTCTGGGCGCTCAAAGGCCGGGTACTCCCAATCTCCCCGATCCCGAACCACAGCGCCCTTTCCCACTTCGCCCCATTCCCGGCGCTTGATACGTGCGCGCTCAAAGACGAAACGTTGCACGTCGGCCTTACTCCAGCCCGCAGCTTCGAGGTGCGTGCGGTGCTGCTGGGGAATGACGAGGAGATAGTTCCCAGGCCAGATAGAGTAATGCCGAAGGTTCGCTCGAACCTCCGCGGCGTAGGTTTCAAGGATCTCCTCCGGGGCCGTGGTCCACTCATTCATGATTTGCCGCGGCGCCATGGCCGCCATCACCGTGACCGCGGAGGCTTCCCGAGGAATGCCCCGCTGCTCCGCAAGCGTTTCCCAGCTCGTGTTTTCCTCATCTTCCGCAAGGCACCAGCCGAGCTTTCCCGGATGGCCTAGGGTGGCCCGATCCGCCTCTCCCGGCCGAACGTCGAGCAAATTGATGAGCCCCAGACGCAACGCCCGACCAATGCAGTTCAAGGCCCGATCCCGGCCCCCAAGGGCGCTGAAGGTGCTACCGGCGCCCAGCTCGCGAATTTGAGGTCCATGAAGGATAGCGAGCACCGCGCAGCCGCCCGTGCTCGAGGTCGCACCATGAAGCAAGAAGGGGGGCGATAGCATGGCCTTCCAAGCCGTGACCACCGCGGGAAAGTGTTCCGGTGCGCAGCCCGCCATCACGGCGTTGATGGCCACCTTCTCGGCCGTGATCGGCCGCCCCCGCACGGGCTCAATCCCAAGCAGCTGCTCCGGAGGCATGAGCGTCTCCGCAAGGCACGCAGCAACGGCCTCCTCCGTCGGCAACACCACGGGCAAGCCATCGGTCCAACCTTTATCATGCAAAAGGTCCTGGGCTTCGGCGAAATCCCGAGCGCTCAGGGCCGTGGATTGAAAATTCATAGCCCCCTCCGAGCCACCAAAGGCTGAGCGGTCAAATTTTTCAGCGAGGAAGAGGTCCCCAGGTAAACCGTGATGGGCCCAGCCGCAGGGCGGAAGGCTTTAGCAGCGCCGTCAAAGACATCGAAGGGATGGTGGGACGCCCTGGGATCGACGGACAGCGTGACCGACCGTGCCTCCCCCGGGGCGAGCGCAACGCGCTGGAACGCCACGAGACGCTTCGGCGGCTGCCCCGGTTCCGACAGGCCCAGATAGACCTGCACCACCTCGGCCCCCGCCCGGTCGCCCCGGTTCTCTACGGTGGTCTCCAGCTTGAGGACGCCGCCTTCCCAGCGCTGGGAAAAGGGCGCTAGGGAGAAGGTGGTGTAGCTCATGCCATGGCCGAAGGGGAAGGCTACGCAGGGGTTCTCGCCCCCGGGCGTCAGCGCGCAGGCACCGCTTCGATTACCTCGTACCAGCGATAGCCCATATAGCGCCCTTCGAGGTAGCTCACTGCCGCTTTTCCGTCCTTCAGCACCCCCGGGTAGGCCTCCGGAGCCAAGGCGTCCAGGAAGCTACGCCCCGCGATGGGGAAGGTCACCGGGGCCTTGCCCGACGGGTTCACTTTGCCGAAAAGCAGATCGGCGACGATGTTGCCGTCCTCCTGCCCCGGGAACCACACCTCCAGAATCGCCGGGCCCTGGGCACCAAGAAGCCAGGGGGCCGCCGGGAGGGCCACGCCCGCGTTGTCCTTCAGCACCAGCGTGGTTTTCTCCGCCATGGCCGGCGCAACGCTCATCACCGCTTCGATCATGGCGAGGGTCTGGCTATTTTGCCCGGGGTTCAGCTGCGCCTCGTCGCGGTGCACAACGCTACTGATTCGGTTGGGCTTCCCCGCATACCAGTCAAGCCCCTCCCCCAGGGTCACGGGCACCCCCACGCCCTGATCGGTTTCGAAGGTCGCCCGATCGGCATTTTCCTCGGCAATGGTGCCGGCCATGATGATCACCGCATCGGCGGCCCGGGCGGCCTCAAGGGCAGGCCCAAGATTGCTATTGGCATCGTCGATCAGAAACAGGGAAACCTGCCCCCCCCGGCCAAAACCTTCCAAGGCCCCTTCCAACCCCGCGAGGGGACTGACGGTGTAGTGCGGCACCACGTCCGAGCTCCCGCCACCGGCGCCCATGGGTTTGCCCACCACCACGCCACCGGCCACGGCCTGCTGGGCATAGACCTGGCTCGCCTTACCAATGAGCACGAGGGATCTTACGGATTCCGGGAGGGGCAAGGCGCCGTTGTTCTGCAGTAGGACCGCCCCGGCGGCCCCCAAGGCTCGGGCCGCTTCACCACCATTTCCAACATCGAGAGGCTGCTGCACCACGGGACGCTGATCCACCCCCAAGCGGAACTGCTGGGTGTAGCGGCGCAGGTCTGCCTCGGCTAGCGTGCCCGCTTCGAGGGCCTCAGCGAGCTTATCCGGCGCCCACTGGAGCGGCATGGGCATGAGGTGATCGAGCCCCGCCTTCATGGAGGCCGCGGTGCTCTTCACCGCAAAGAAGTCGGACTGAACGTAGCCCTCAAAACCCCAATCGTCCCGGAGCACCTCGGTGAGCAGCCAAGGGTTCTCGCAGGCCTGAAGACCGTTCAGATCGTTGTAGGAACACATGAGGGAAGCCACTTCACCGTCCTTGACGGCCATCTCGAAGGGCAATAGGTAGAGCTCACGGAGCACCGCTTCGGCCACGGTCTGGGATAGGTTGAAGCGGTTCGTTTCCTGTTCATTAGCTGCAAAGTGCTTGGCCATGGCGATGATGCCCTCGCCCTGGATCCGGCGAATCTGCGCCACGGCCTGGGTCCCGGTGAGGAAAGGATCCTCCCCGAA
>RGAU01000113.1 GCA_009919975.1 Gammaproteobacteria bacterium | reverse complement strand
CCCGACGCTCAGGAGCTTTCATGACGCAAGGACGCATCCTCCTGGGGGAACACAAGGGCGTGTATCTCCTGAAGTTTGTGGGCGACGTGCGGGTGAATCTCTGCGTCACCATGGATACTTGCCTTCGGGAAGTGCTGGATCAGCAGAACTTCTGCTCGGCGCTGGTGGATCTATCGGAGACCGACGGCATCGACAGCACGGCGCTGGGGCTTCTGGCGCGCCTGTCCCTGGAGACGAAGCGGCGCTACGGCGCCGTGCCCACGCTGGTGTCCACCCGGGGGGATATCACCCGCATCCTCGAGACCATGGGCTTCGATGACATCTTTAACCTGGTTAATGAGCCCCTGGAATGTCCTAGCCAGCTGGGGGAGCGTCCTCTCATGGAGTGCTGCGAAGAGGATGCCCGGCAGCGCGTGCTCGAGGCGCACCGGACCCTCATGGCCCTAAACGACGACAACCGGTCGCGCTTTCAGGATCTCGTCACCACCCTCGAGCAAGCGCCGCCGATCTCCGCCGTTTCCTAAGCTAGGCGTCGCTGATGCGCTTTACGGCCTCCGGGAGGCTCGCCCTTGGCTGCGCGGCAAGCTCGTGCAGTAACCCCAGCTTCTTCCGCATGGCCTCAAGAGTCTGGTGAAAGGCTTGGCGCTGCGCCGGACCTTCGGGCAAGGCGGAGGGATCAGCGAAGCCCCAGTGGAGTCGGGGACTCGCCCCCAGCCAGAGCGGACAGCTTTCCCCCGCCGCACGATCACATACCGTAATCACCAGTTCCGGCGCCCAGGCACGATGCGCTTCCCAGCCCTCGCTTTTTAGGCCTTCCGTCCCCATGCCTTCCTGGCTCAGGGCCGCCAGGGTTGCGGGGTGAACGGCGCCCGCGGGGTCGCTGCCCGCGCTTCGGGCTTCCAGCTTCGGCCCGCCCTCGGCGTGCACGAGGGCTTCAAAGAGGATGCTTCGACAGCGGTTATGGGTGCACAGAAACAGTAGGCGAAGAGGCGGCGCGATCATCGGTCCCCCTAGGTGCCGAGCACCGCCGCGCGGGCGCGCTGCTTACTGGTAATGACGTCGCTGTGGCGGACGTAGAGCAAATCGGCGATGCGCTTGATTAGGTGCTGCTCGTGCTGGTCGAGGTTGCCGTCGGCGAAGGCGACCTTCCACAGCTGTTCCACAATGGCGACGCGAGCCTCGGCGTCGCAATGGGTGTTGATGAGGGAGGTGAACTGGAAGAGATCGTGAGCCTCTTCCACGGCGGCTTCCGCTTCCGCCAGCAGCGTTTGCCCCACTTCCGCGGAGCAGCCGCTCTGGGCCATCAGCAGGCTCAGGAGCGCCGCTCGCTCCTGAGGATCATAGGTGCCATCGGCGCGCATGATCTCCGCCATCAGGGCGGCGCTGGCGGCCAGCACCGGATCTGGCTGGGTGGCGTCCGGCACCTCGGGATTCAGCCAGCGTTTCAGCGAGTCAAGGAAGGCCATCAGGCAGCGTCCTTCAGCAGGGAGAGGGCCTCGGTGAGCAGGGCGGGCTTGGCCCCATCCTGCCGCGCGCCTTCCGAGAGCAGGCGGCGGAAGCGGCGCGCCCCGGGGCGACCCTGCACCAGGCCAAGGAGGGGGCGGGTGAGCGTTCCGAGGGGGACGCCGTCCCCAAACTGGGCTTCGGCGTAAGCGCCATAGGCTTCAAGTACTGCGGCGAGGGAGGGCGCGGGGGTCTCCGGGGTGAGCAGGGCTTCATGCAGCGTCCCGAGGACGCAGGGATCGTGGTAGGCCGCCCGGCCGATCATGACGCCGTCGCAGTGGGGGAGGACCGCTTGTACGTCGGCGAGGCTCGTTAGCCCTCCGTTGAGGCTGATCCGTAGGGTAGGGAAGGCTTGCTTGAGGGCGAAGACCCGCTCGTACTGTAGCGGGGGTACGGTGCGGTTCTCCTTGGGGGAGAGGCCGCCGAGGATGGCCTTTCGCGCATGCACGATCACCCCGGCCACGCCAGCGTCCACCAGGGCGCCGATGAAACGGTGTAGGTGCTCATCCGTATCAAGATCGAGGGCCGGAGCGTCGCCGCGGGCCGGGCGGGTGATGCCCAGGCGGCACTTCACGGTGACCGGGCGGTCCGTGGCCCGGGCCATGGCGGCCACGCAGCGGGCCACCGTATCGGGCTCGGCCATGAGGCAGGCCCCGAAGGCCCCGGCTTGCACTCGGTCGCTGGGGCAACCGACGTTCAAATTGATTTCGTCATAGCCATAGCCCGCCCCGATGCGGGTGGCCTCGGCCAGCAGTTCCGGCTCGTTGCCCCCCAGCTGAAGGGCCACGGGGTGTTCTTCCGGGGAGAAGGCGAGGTGGCGCGCCCGATCCCCCTTCACGATGGCGTTGCCGTGCACCATCTCCGTAGTGAGCTGGGTATGGGCCCCAAAGAGGCGATGGAGAAACCGGCAGTGCCGGTCGGTCCAATCGAGCATGGGGGCGACGGAGAGGGTAGGCCAGGGCTGCACGGCGGATCTCGCTAGCGTTGACTTGGTCAGTTTAGCAAAGCCCCGCCCTTGCGCGGGACCGGAGCCCCGTGGGAATTTGAGCGCCTTATCTTAGCTAAGGGAGACGGGCATGATCGGGCGTCAGCGATGGGGGCGAGGGGCCCTTGGGAGGGTCCTGGGTGCGATGACGGTGCTGTGTGCGCTTGCAGTGGGCACGCCGGCGGTGGGAGCAGCGGAGCCCTTCGGCACCGTGCGCTATCACCAGATGGTGCCCATGCGCGATGAGGTGCGCCTGGCCACGGATGTCTATCTGCCTTCCGGCCCCGGGCCCTTTCCGACCCTTCTGGTGCGGGATATCTACGGCAACGGCTCGGCTCCGGGGCGCCAGCGCTACGCGCGCTGGGCCACGGAGCACGGCTACGCCTTCGTGTTCCAGAATGCGCGAGGTCGCTACGACTCGGAAGGGGCGTGGTATCCCTACTTCCAGGAGATTAACGACGGCTACGACACCTTAAGTTGGATCGAAGGGCAGCCCTGGTCGAATGGCAAGGTGGGCATGTTCGGGACCTCCTACCTGGCCTCCGTGCAGTGGCTCGCGGCCCTGGGCCAGCACCCGGCTCTGAAGGCCATCGCCCCGGCCATGAGCCCGGGGAATTACTACCGGGACGTGGCCTACCCCGGCGGCGCCTTTTCCCTCCTGTCCCGAGCCAGCTGGGGCATTGGGCTCGTGGGAAGCCGCACGAACATGACCTTCCAGCCTGGGCTTTGACGTGCCGCATTTTCGCGACTGGCTGGCCCATCCGACCTACGACGATTACTGGAAGCCCCTGAACCTTGAGGCCCGGGCGCCGGAAATGGCGGTCCCCGCCCTCAATATTGGGGGCTGGTATGACGTCTTCCTCCGCAGCACCCTGGGTAGCTACAACACCATGAAGCGGGAGGCCGCGACGGCGAAGGCCCGGGCGGGGCAGCGGCTGGTGATCGGCCCCTGGCCCCACGGCTGGAATGCGAAGACCGTCACCGGGGAGGAGGATTTTGGCCCGGAAGCGCTCATTGATGCGGAGGCGCTTCAGCTCGAGTTCTTCGATCACTGGTTGAAGGAGGGCCCGGCACCGGCCGGCGCGCCGGTGAAGCTCTTTGTCATGGGGGAGAACCGCTGGCGGGAGGAGGCGGAGTGGCCCCTGGCTCGGACCGTTTACACCCCCTATTACTTCCATACCGACGGCGCCCTAAGCCCGGAGAAGCCCGGGGCGGGGCAGGCGCCGAAGACCTACCGCTACGATCCCCAGGATCCCGTGCCTACCCTCGGGGGCAACATCATGCGCCCAGAGCTTCGGGGGTCCTTTGATCAGCGGCCCCTCGATGGCCGCACGGACATTCTTCGCTTCGAGACCGCGGCCCTTGAAGCCCCCCTTGAGATCACGGGGCCGATCCGCGCCGTGCTCCACGTGGCCACGGACGGACCGGATACGGATTTTATGGCTAAGCTTTCCGTCATAAAGGCCGATAACCGGGTTATGAACCTTGTCGACGGCGTGCTTCGGACACGCTTCCGGGAGGGCTATGAGCGGGAAGTGCTGCTCACGCCGGGGGAACCGGTGCGCCTTGAGCTCGACCTTTGGGCCACGAGCTATCGCTTAGCCCCCGGGGAGCGGCTCCGCCTCGACATTACGAGTAGTAACTTTCCGCGGTTGGCGCGGAACTTAAATACGGGCGAGCCCTTCGGCGAGGGGGTGGCGTCCCGGGTCGCTCAGCAAACGCTGTTTCTGGATGCGGCCCGGCCCTCCCACGTCGTACTGCCGGTGATCCCCCCGAACCCCTAGGAAAGGAAGGCTATGCCCCTCACGCTCCGCAACATAGAACTCCTCTTTGCGTCGCCGCTGCTGCACTTCACGGTGCCGGAAAGCGGGGCTCTAAACCGGGACCTCCTCGCCCTGGGGGAGGCCCTGCGGGATGACTCCGAGGGCATTCAGCGCTCCAACCGCAACGGTTGGCATTCCGAGGGCGATATCTTTGAGGAGGATGTCCCCGCGGTGCATACGCTGCGCCAGTGGGTGGACGTGGCCCTGGAGGCGGCCATGGATAAGCTGAGCGCCAAGGGCGATGGCCCAAAGCCGCGCTTTTCCCTGGAGGGGTGGATGAATATCAATCCCCAGGGCGGCTTCAATGCGCCCCATACCCACCCCGATTGCCACTGGGCCGGGGTGTACTACGTGGCCCAGCCGGAACCCAAGGGGCGAAACGGGGGCATGCTCGAGTTCCTCGATCCGCGTCCGGAGCTCCACGATTACAAGGGTCTGCGTATCAAGGCCTTCCAGGGCAGCCGCACCCTCCGGGGCCAACCGGGGGAGCTCTACCTCTTCCCCGCTTACCTTTTGCACTGGGTCTACCCCAACGAAACGGAGGCGGAGCGGGTGTCCATTGCCTTTAACGCCAAGCTTCTGCCCCCGGAAGCCCCGGCGGAGGCTTCTACGGAGGCTTCGACGGAGGCTTCAATGGGGGCTGGGGCAACCAAGGAGGCTGCCGCCTAGGGCGCCGGTTTCTAGGGAAAGGGCGGCGGAGCCGCGCTATCATGCGCGGGTTCTGAATGTGCCTTGCCTGGGAGTGCCCATGACCGTCCGTACCCGCGTTGCGCCGAGCCCCACGGGAGATCCCCACGTCGGCACCGCCTACGTCGCCCTTTTCAACATGGCCTTCGCGCGAAGCCAGGGCGGACAGTTCGTGCTGCGCATCGAAGATACGGATCAGGCCCGTTCTACGGCGGAAAGCGAGGCGGCGATCCTCGAGGCCTTCCGCTGGCTGGGGCTGAACTGGGATGAGGGCCCGGAGGTGGGCGGTCCCCATGGTCCCTACCGCCAGAGCGAGCGGGGCGATCTTTACCAGGCCGCAGCGAAGCAGCTCGTGGCCGACGGCCATGCCTTTCCCTGCTTCTGCACCGCCGAGCGCCTCGATGAGGTCCGCCGAGCCCAGCAGCTCGCGAAGGAAACGCCACGCTACGACGGCCACTGCCTAAGCCTCTCCCAGGAAGAGGCCGCAGCGCGCATCCGCGCGGGGGAAGCCCACGTGATTCGCATGAAGATCCCGGAGGCGGGGAGCTGCGTCATCGATGATCTGTTCCGGGGCCCCATCGAAATCGCCTGGTCCCAAATTGATATGCAGGTGCTCGTGAAGAGCGATGGCATGCCCACCTACCACCTCGCGAACGTGGTGGACGATCACCACATGGCAATCACCCATGTGATTCGCGGGGAGGAGTGGATTAACTCGGCGCCGAAGCATCGGCTGCTTTACGACTATTTTGGTTGGGAGGCGCCGGTGCTCGCCCACTTGCCGCTTCTCCGGAACCCGGATAAGAGCAAGCTGTCGAAGCGCAAGAACCCCACGGGGATCAATTACTACCGGCGCATGGGCTATCTGCCCGAGGCGCTGGTGAACTTCCTGGGGCTCATGGGCCATTCCATGCCCGAGGGGGAAGAGATTTTTGACGTGCAGGCCTTTATTGAGGCCTTCTCCCTGGAGCGCATCACCCTGGGGGCTCCGGTCTTCGACCAGGAAAAGCTGGCCTGGTTGAACGGTCAGTGGCTGCGGGGGCTCTCCGATGAGGCCTTCGCCGATCGCGTCATGGCCTGGGGCCTGAACCGGGACGCGCTCATGCCCCTGGTGCCCCTTATCAAGCCTCGGACCGAGCGCCTGTGCGACCTGGCGCCCATGGTGGGCTACCTCCTGGGGGCGCGGCGTTCGCTGGCTGCGGAGGATTTCGAAGGCCTGGCCCTGGAAGGGGAGGCGCTGCTTGAGGTGCTCCAGTTCACCCTGTGGCGCCTCGAGGCCTTAAGTGATTGGACCCGTCCCCAGCTTGTGGCCACGGTGGAAGCCCTGGCGGCAGAGCTAGGTCTGAAGATCCGGGTGCTGCTGGCGCCGCTGTTCGTGGCCCTCTCGGGGCAGGCCGTCTCCCTGCCGCTGTACGATTCCCTGGTTTTTCTGGGGCCAGATCTCGCTCGGGCCCGGCTCCGGGACGGGCTCGAGGCCCTGGGCGGGGTGTCGAAAAAGGCCGCTAAGCGGCTTGAAAAGCGCTACGGCGAACTGGGTGAGGGTGGCGCAGAGGAGGAGAGCGCGGCAGAGAGTTGACACCCTCCAAAGGCGTCCATAAACTGCGCCGCCTTGCTGCTTGGAACCACCTTCGGGGCCACAGCATCTGGGGCTATAGCTCAGCTGGGAGAGCGCCTGCATGGCATGCAGGAGGTCGGCGGTTCGATCCCGCCTAGCTCCACCAACACCTTAAAACGCGGCGTTCGCCGCGTTTTTTTTGCCTCATCGGGTCAGCCCGGCTCGGTTGCGCGGCTGCACCCCTTTAGGGCGGCGCCCGGGGAAGCCCCTTTGGGTTAAATTCTAGGTATATACATGAACACCGCCTGAGGTGTTGGCTGGGCCAGCATTGGCGCGGCCTGACGCCGAGCTAGGGCATGTTCTGTGTATCTATATAAACGCGAAAGGGTTGGCTTAGGAAACCCACTTTTCTGCTATTTCCTTGTCTCCCTGGAATCGAAATTTCCACTGAAGACTCGGGCTGAATCCCGCGCGGCCTGCCAAAACCCACTTCAATTACGCCCAAGTATCTACATAAAATTTGGCCCGAAAGGGCGCTTCCAGCAACCATCGGTTTGCTACTCTTCCGCGAAGGGTGATTATGGGTTTCTTTGACGCAGGTGCTTTCGACGAGCAGCACCTAGAACCATGGCTCCGGAGCTTGGCCGTTAGATCCGCGCCTCACTGGGGCGAAAGCGCACAGGCGAAAGCGCACAAAGGGAGAGCTTAATGTTCCAAAAAAGAAAGCCTTTGACGGCGCTCATAACCTTCCTAGCCCTCAGCGTTTGTGCCTGGGCCCAGGCCGAAGCGGGGACGGGGAGTTTCCTCGTGGGGGGCCCGTCTCTCGGTGGCCCCGTGGAGGGGGAGCTCGATCTCATTACCCTGCGCGATCAGGGGGTGCGGGTGATCGTGGATCTTCGCCATCCAGAGGAGGGGACCCAGGGGGAAAGCGAGGCCGCAGCGCGCTTGGGTTTCGTATATGTGAACCTTCCCGTGCGCGGGGCGGCAAGCCCAGCGGTGGTGCGCAATGTGGGGGTGCTGCTCGATGCCTATGGGCCGGCGCAGGTCTATCTACATTGCAAGTCCGGGCAGCGCGCGGCAGAGGTCTGGGGGCGCCATCAGCTGGATCGGGGGGCGAATCCGGACGTTGTCTTTGCCGGCGCCAGCACCTGGGGCCTCTCGGAGAAGCGCGTCGGCTATCTGCGCACCCATGCGGGCTTACCCCCGGCGCCCCCGCAGGCACCGCTGGCCCCGACGGCGCCCAGCGCCCCCACTGCACCCAAAGCCCCCTAGGGGCAATTTCCCAAAGCGTGCAAAAGGCCCCCGGGGCGCGTCCTGCGCCTCGCCCCTTCCCCTTCCTAAGCCTTAATTTTTAAGCAGTTTTTCCGGCGCTCGGGCGTCATGAAAAATTTGCTTGACAGAAAAAAACCTTCGGGAATAAAAGGGCGCGGAAGCCGGCTTGGAAAGGGCTTTACACGGCGCTTTCCGCGGTAGACCGACGCTTTCGCAGCCCTTGATGTTG
>RGAU01000112.1 GCA_009919975.1 Gammaproteobacteria bacterium | reverse complement strand
TCGCAGATCTGCCGCCCCACCACCTCCCGGTGGCGAGCCCGGCGAATGCGCTTTGCCGCAGCCATTGCACGCCGGTAGTGGGTGCCCGCCGCTACGGCGCCTGCGCGCTTGCCAGCCTCAGGCTCAGCGGGTTTCGCAGTTCGCCGCGGCCGCTGAGGCGCGGGGTTGGAAAGGCTTTCCTGGGGGTTTTGGGCAAAAAGATCGAAGGTGACCATAGCTGCGCCTCCAAGGAGCGACTGGACAGGCATACAGTACTTAAACACTGTATACCTGTCCACCCCTAAGCGCAGATTAATTTTCTACCGTACGCCCCGTTGCGCCCGCGAGGGCGGTGGCGGCAAAGGCGAGCCGTTCTCCGTCCTCCGCCAGGGCCACGGTAATGTGATCTCCCGGGGCGAAGGCGCCCGCAAGGAGCTTCTCCGCCAGGGGATTCTCCACCAGGCGCTGGATGGCTCGGCGCAGGGGCCGCGCCCCATAGACCGGATCGTAGCCCGCCTCGGCGATGAGACGGAGGGCGCCATCATCAAAGGTGAGGCGCATGCCCTGCTCTTCCAGCCGCTGGCGAAGGTTCGCCAGTTGCAGCTCGGCGATGGCGCCGATGGCCGAAGCCTCGAGGGGCCGAAACACCACCGTATCGTCAATGCGATTCAGAAATTCCGGGCGAAAGTGGTTCGACACCACGTTCATCACCGCGGTCTTCATGGCATCCACGCGCCCTTCCCCGGCCATGCTCTGAATTAGATCCGAGCCCAGGTTTGACGTCATGACCAGCACCGTATTGCGGAAGTCCACGGTCCGGCCATGGCCGTCCGTAAGCCGGCCATCATCGAGCACCTGGAGGAGCACGTTGAAGACGTCGCTGTGGGCCTTTTCCACCTCGTCCAGGAGGATGAGGGAATAGGGGCGGCGGCGCACCGCCTCCATGAACTCGGACATATCAACGCGAATCAGCGCCGCTGGGGAGTCAAAGAGCACGTCCGCCAGCGCCTTACACAGTTCGGTCTTCCCGACCCCCGTGGGGCCAAGGAAGAGGAAAGAGCCGTTAGGACGCGCGGGGTCCGCAAGACCCGCCCGGGCCCGGCGCACGGCGTTGGCCACGGCGGCCACGGCTTCTTCCTGGCCGATAACCCGCTCCTGCAGGGCCCCCTCTAGGTCGAGGAGCTTCTCCCGTTCGCCGGAAAGGAGTTTGGAGACGGGCACCCCGGTCCACTTCGCCACCACCTCGGCGATCTCTTCCTCCGCCACCTGATTGCGCACCAGCTGGTGGTTGCTTTGCTCCTGAGCTTCGGCCTCGACCAGCGCCTTCTCTAAGGCGGGAATTTGTCCGTACTGGAGCTCGGACATGCGCGTTAGATCCCCAGCGCGGCGAGCGGCCTCAAGTTCACTTCGAGCAGCGTCGAGGTTTTCCTTGATCTGGGTGGCACCGCTCCGGGCCGCCTTCTCCTCGGTCCAGCGAGCATCGAGCTCGGCGTACTCGCGATCGAGGGTGGCAATCTCCCCCTCGAGGGCCTCACGGCGCTTCCGCGAGGCCTCGTCCGTCTCCCGGGACAGGGCTTCCCGCTCAATCTTCAGCTGAATGAGGCGCCGCTCGAGCTTGTCCATAACCTCGGGCTTTGAGTCGATCTCCATGCGGATGCGGCTGGCCGCTTCGTCAATCAGATCGATAGCCTTATCGGGCAGCTGGCGATCGGTGATGTAGCGGTGTGACAGCTTCGCCGCCGCCACCAGCGCCGGATCGCTGATGGTGACCCCGTGGTGAATCTCGTAGCGCTCCTTCAGGCCACGAAGGATGGCGATGGTGTCCTCCACGGAGGGCTGATCCACCTGCACCTTCTGGAACCGGCGCTCAAGAGCAGCGTCCTTTTCGATGTACTGGCGGTATTCATCGAGGGTGGTGGCGCCCACGCAGTGGAGCTCGCCCCGGGCAAGGGCAGGCTTCAGCATGTTCCCGGCGTCCATGGCGCCGTCGGCCTTCCCGGCCCCCACCATGGTGTGGAGCTCGTCGATGAAGAGGATGACCTGCCCCTCTTCCTTCGCCAGGCCCCGGAGCACGCTTTTCAGGCGCTCTTCGAATTCCCCCCGGAACTTCGCCCCGGCAATGAGCGCCCCAAGATCCAGGGAGAGCACGCGCTTGCCCCGAAGCCCTTCCGGGACTTCCTTGTTCACAATGCGCTGCGCCAGCCCTTCGATGATGGCGGTCTTGCCCACCCCCGGCTCGCCGATGAGCACGGGGTTATTTTTCGTGCGGCGCTGGAGCACCTGAATGGTGCGGCGGATTTCATCGTCCCGGCCGATGACCGGGTCGAGCTTGCCGGCTTCCGCGCGGGCGGTGAGATCGACGGTGAAGCGCTCCAGCGCCTGCCGCCCCTCCTCTGCATCGGCGCTGGAAAGGTTTTCCCCGCCCCGCAGCGCATCGATGGCACTTTGGAGGTTTTCCACCGTGGCTCCAGCGGCGCGCAGCGGCGCCGCGGTTTCGCCCCCAAGCTCCAGGGCCCCCAGGGCCACCAGCTCGGAGCTGATGAAATCATCCCCGCGCTTCTGCGCGGCCCGATCGGCAAGGTTCAAAAGCCGCACGAAGGTGGGGGACGGCTGGGCCTCCCCCGTGGGGGTCTTTAATTTGGGCAGCTGGGACAGGGCGTCTTGGTAGCCTCGCAACGCCTTTTGGCTATCGATCCCGGCGCTTTTCAGAAACTTGCCAAAGTCCCCAGCCTTGTCCTGAAGCATGGCCACCAGAAGGTGGGGTGGGGCCAGCTCGCTGTGATCCTGGCCCAGGGCCAGGGATTGGGCCTCCCCTAGGGCGGCTTGAAGTCGGTTGGTTAAGCGGTCCATTCGCATGGCCATTCCCTCATACGCACCGGCAGCAAAGCGCTGCGCTCATGGCTAGAAAGATGGGGGCCGGACGCGTCTTTTCAAGGCTTTGGGCCTAGGGGCGCATAAAGGGAATGTCCGTGTCTCCGCCCATGTGTTCGAGCTCGAACTCCAATTCGCTGCGAATATCGGCCACGCTGTGATGCTGCTGATAGGCCGCCAGAAGCTCCTGCAGAAAGGCCTTTAGCAACCGGGGCGCTTCGATGTCCGCGGCTTCCGCCTCGCTTAAGGCCTGAGCGAGGGAGGCTTTTGCAATGCTGTAGGGACTTGCCATGACAAGATCTCCAAGAAAAACCTGACTCTAGAGGTAAAGGGGGGTGCGACGAAATGACCCACATCAAGGCCCTCGCCATCCCTTTGTATCTCTCCGGGGGCTGGGTAGACTCCGCTTCGGGCGCAACGCAGGAGAAGCTCAGCCATGGTGGCCACGGAGCTCAATCAGCACGGAACGCAGGGCACGATCATCCTTCAGCCCAATCGCTCCTTTAGCTGGCGCGATAACGTCTGGTTTCTTGTGGGCATCAGTGGCCTGTCCCTCCTGATCGGGCTCATGTTCCTGCTCCAAGGCTTTTGGCTCATCCTGCCCTTCGGCGTGTTAGAGCTGTCCCTACTCGGCGTCTGCCTTTACCAATGCGCCCGCTTCACCCATCTGCAGGAGGTGATCACCTTCACCCCCGAGGCCCTTACCATCGAGCGGGGCTACGGCAAGCCGGATAAGCGCCACGAGTTCCACCGCATCTTCGCGCAGATTTTCGTGCGCAAACCCCTACACCGTTGGTATGGCTCCAAGGTCGCCATTCGCAGCAAGGGCAAGGAAGTGGAGGTCGGCAGCTTTCTTTCCGAGGACGAGCGCAAATCTCTCATCAAGGACCTGCGCTCCATGGTTTCCCACTTCGAAGGCCTGCGCCCCTCGCAAAGCTAGGGACTGCCGCAGCCCTCCGAAGGTCGCCACTGCCACCAGCGGCCCGCCCGGCCGCACTCTACCCTGCCCGGCCACCGCGAATCCCAGCGCACCATACCCTGGGCCCCCGTGGGCACGGGGCGGGTACCTTCCGCGCGCCAGCGGGCCACCACCGCGTCGTGAGGATGACCAAAGGGGCTGGGCAGAGCCGCACTGAAGATCACAAAGCGCGGCGCTGTGCGCTTAACCAGCACCCGAGCGGAACTGCCCCGGGAACCGTGATGGGCGGCCAGTACCAAATCCTGCGGAGGCAGCTCCCCGGCGAGGCGGCGTTCCACGAAGCGAGGGACGTCCGCAGGATTGGGCTTGGGATGGAGCACGACAAAGTCCACCCCATCCCAGCGCCAGCGACGCCCCCGATGGCAGGGCGCGCCGCCAGGACCGAGCAGCTCCGCCCCTGGAAAGGCCGCGCGGACGGCAGGAAGGCCGCCCGCGTGGTCCCGGTCCCCATGGGTGAGCAGCACCCGATCGAGCTGCTTCACCCCGAGGGCGCGCAGCGCAGGCTTAACCTGGACCGCAAAGGCCGCTGCGTCGACGTCGCCCCAGGCGGGCCCCGTATCCACCAGCACACGATGCTCCGCCGTTTCTACCAGGGCAGCGCTCCCCTGCCCCACGTCGAACACGGTGAGACGAAAGGTCCCGGGAGGCAGGTCGGGGGCTGGCCATAGCAAGGCCATCACCCCTAGAGCCGCGCTAGAACGAACCGCCAGGGGACCGGGAGTGAGCGTCACAAGGGCCAGGAGCACCGAAAGGACCAGGGGAAGCCCCGCCACCGACGCGAGGGGCGCAGCCCCTCCAAGGGGTTCGAGGCACGCCAGGAGGCTCTGAACGCCATCCCCCAGAACCTGGAGCGCCGACAGCGCAGGAGCGAAGCCCCATAGGACAAGGGCCAGGAGCCCAAAGCCCAGGGGCAAAAGGAGGGCCCCGAGGAGCGGCCCCAGAAATAGATTCACCACGATGCCCACGGCGGGCATCCAGCCGAAGAAGGCGGCCAGGAGGCCGGCCATGGCCAAGGACAGGCGCCCCTGGAGGGCGAGCAGGCCTGGAAGGCCTCGGCCATCCCCCCCGGGCCACAGCAGCACCAGCACGGCAAAGAAGGAAAGCGCTGCCCCCGGCGCCAGGAGCGCCTCTGGTGCAGTCACCCCGAGGGCGAGGGCCGCCAGCGCGAGGCCTCGCCCCGGACGGCTACCCCGCCCCAGCCCAAGGGCCATAAGAAGTAGGAGCGCCCCAAGCCAGGCCCGCTGCACCGGAAGGCCGGCCCCCGTCAGCGCCCCATAGGCCGCCAGCAAGAGCCCGGCGGGCAGCACTAGCCAGCGCCCGGGCAGCCCCGGGGTCACCAGTGCGACCAGAACGCGCAGGGCGACGAGCACCAGGCCCAGGTGAAAGCCCGACACCACGAAGAGATGGACCACGCCAAGTAACGCCAGCCGGTCCCAGGGGAGCGCTTCGGGCGGCGACGCCTCCCCCAGCAAAAGGGCGGTGAACACCGCCCGGGCCTCCGGGCGTAGAGGCACTAGGGCGTCTTGCAGATGCTGACGCAGCCGCGCCAGGGGCCCGGGAGCGGCCCGGGCCAAGGCCCAGGCGGGCCCCTTGGGATAACCCACGGCGTCCACACCTCGGGCGAAAAGCATTCGCTCCGGATCGGGGCGCCCGAGGTTTTGGGCCCCCTTCGGGGCGCGCAAGCGCACGGTCATGCGCCATCGCGCCCCCTCCCGGAGGGGAAGCGGGGCATAGAGGGACAGGCGAACCCGCTGCACCCGGCGCAGCTCGGGGGATCCGGACTGCCAAGCCAGAACCTCAGCGTAAGCGCTCTGGGGTGGCCAGCCCTGCACCGCGGTGATGGCCAGCATCGCCTCCCCCTCTACATAGGCCGCCGCACTGAGGCGCCGCTCTAGGCTATGGTGAAGGGATAGGGCCGTCAGCAAGGCCCCGGCACAAAGGGCGAGGGCATAGGGCGCCAGGCGGGGGCGAAGGAGCGTGGGAACGAGGCTTAGGGCGAGGACCTCGGGCACCGCAGCGGGCCCCAGGCTCAGGGCCAGGCCCAGGCCCCCAAGAACCGCTAGCGAGAGCCTCGCGAGCTCATCGGTCCGGCTCCGAGCCCCCTCCGGTGGAGGCCCAAGGCGCCCCGGGGCATAATGCGGCCCCCTCTCCTCCCGGAGCCTAAGGCCGCCCCATGCCACGGGATTTTCTCAAGCGCCACCTGCCTTCGCCGGATGCCCTTCGCCGGCGGAAGGGTTTGGCTATGTTCCGGGGCCGGATGAGCGATCCTGAACTCTGGCACCTCACGCGCCGTAGCGTTTCCGCGGCGATTGGCGTAGGCCTTTTCCTCTCCATGGTGCCCCTACCGGGGCAGATGCCCCTTGCGGCGGTCCTGGCCCTGCGCTACCGCTTCAACCTGCCCGTGGTCATTGCGGCGGTCTTTGTCACCAACCCCCTAACCATGCCGGCGATCTACCTCTTCGCCTACGAGCTGGGGGCCCTCCTCCTGAACACTCCGCCCCCGGCCACGCCCTTCGAATTCACCGTGGCCTGGCTAAGCCAGCGCGTCGGGGAAATCTGGCAACCCCTGGCCCTCGGCTGCTTGATTCTCGGCGTCCTTGCGAGCGCCGCCGGCTTCTTCGGCACCCAGCTGCTCTGGCGCTGGCACGTGCTCCAGCGCTGGGAGAAGCGGCGCATGCTCCGGCGCCTGCGGGAGCGCTAGCTATGATGCGAGCTGGGCTACGGATCTCCCGATCGTGGCATGCTAGGCGCCGTTAACTCGCGACCTCGGAGCCTTCCCATGCGATCGATCCTCCTTACGGCCCTGGCCCTGTGCGCCACCGCGGCGACCGCTGCCGAACCCCGGCCCTTTAGCGCCGATGACGTCTTTGAGCTGGAGTGGGCGCGCTCCCCGGTCATCTCGCCGGCGCTGACGGAGGTGGTGTGGGTACGCACGGGCTACGACCGGCGCAGCGATCACCCCCGGGGGGCGCTTTGGGTAACCGACGTCGCGACGGGCGCCTCCGAGCCCCTGGTGACCGGGCCCGGGAGCTACCACAGCCCGGCCTTTTCCCCGGACGGGACTCGCCTTGCCTATCTCGCCAGCGAAGAGGGCAAGACGCGCCTGCGCATGCGCTGGCTCGCCTCGGGCCGGGAGGCCGTGGTGGCGGACCTCGATAGCACGCCGCGGCAGGTGCGCTGGGCACCGGACGGCACGGCCCTGGCCTTTACCCTTTTCACCCCTGGGGAAGGCCTAAGCCTGGGGAAGGCGAAGCCCCGGAAACCCGACGATGCGCGCTGGGCCGATCCCATGCGCGTGATTGATGACTTGGTTTTCCGCTTCGACGGTCGGGGCTACCTCAAGGAAGGCACGGACCAGGTCTACGTGGTGCCCGCCCACGGCGGAACCCCCCGGGCCCTAACCTCCGGCGGCGATGGCTTTAGTGCGCCGGCCTGGAGCGCCGATGGTAAAACCCTGTACGTCGTGGGCAATGATGGGCCCCGACCCGAGATGGATCCTATTGAGTCGGAAATCTACGCTGTGGACGTCGCCACGGGAGCGCGCCGCGCCGTTACCGATCGCGATGGGCCGGACCGTTCGCCGGCGGCCTCCCCCGATGGGCAAACCCTCGCTTGGCTCGGCTATGACGACGAGCGCCGGGCCTATCAGCAAACGGAACTCTATGTGCAGGGCCCAGGAGACGAGGCACCACGGCTATTGACCGCCGACTTTGACCACAGCCTTTCCGATCTCACCTGGACCGACGACGGGCAAGCCCTCCTCGCCCAGGCCACGGTGCGGGGGCAAATCCACCTGGTGGAGATCGATCTGGAGGGCACGGTGCGCACCCTCCTCAAGGATATCGGCGGCACCAGCCTAGGTCGCCCCTACGGCTCCGGGGACCACGCTGTCAAAGGCACAGGCGCCCAGCGGGTGGCCGCTTGGACCGTCGCGGACCCCAATCGCCCGGCGGAACTTGCGATCCAGATAGGGGCGGAGGCCCCGCGCATCGTCACCGATCTAAACTCCGATCTTCTAAGCCACCTTGCCCTGCCCCGCATTGAAGCCCTCGAGGTGCCCTCCCGCCTCGACGGACTGCCGGTCCAGGCCTGGATGGCCATTCCTACGGGGGTAGAGGCCGATGGGACTGCGCCCCTGATCCTAGAGATTCACGGGGGCCCCTTCGCCATGTACACCCCAAGCTTCGCTGCGGAAATCCAACGCTATGCCGCGGAAGGCTACGTCACCGTCTGGGCGAACCCCCGGGGCTCCACGGGCTATGGCGA
>RGAU01000111.1 GCA_009919975.1 Gammaproteobacteria bacterium | reverse complement strand
GGAACGCTATCGCCTGCCAGAACGCTGGACCTTCGAACAGCAGCAATACGCCACCGCGGAGGAGGCGGAAGCCGCCCTCGAGGCCCTTCGCCGAGGCGAAGCCCTTCCCCGAGGCCTTGAGGACCTGCCCCGCCACTTCGTCGGAAAATCCCAGGCCGAACTGCAGCAGGCGCTGGGCAGTACGCTGGCGTCAGCGCTCCCGGAGGTGCCACCGAACCAATGGGTAGGGCCCCTGGAAAGCCCCTTTGGGAGCCACCTTCTGCGCCTCGAGGCCCGCCTTCCTTCGGAGGTGCCGCCCCTGAGCTTTGTAGCTCCTCGGGTGCGGACCGATTATCTGCGGGATGCCCGCGAGGCCAGCCTCGATCGTTTCTACCAATCGGTGCGGGGACGCTATGGCGTTGACAATCGGCGCTAGGCTGCGCCGGCCCTGGCGAGGGCTCGCTATTTTCTTACTGCTTTGCGCGGCCCTTCCCGGTCAAGCTCACGAGATTCGCCCGGCGCTCCTCGAGCTTACGCAGTTGACGGAAACCGAGTGGCGCCTGCGCTTTCGCCAGCCTCAGATGATGGGGCGCGTCCTCCCCCTGGTCCCTCAAAGTAACTGCGGGCAGGAGGAACGAGGCGTTACCCTGGCCGTGGATGCGGTGGAGACCGAATACCGGTTGCACTGCCCCGAGGGCCTCACGCGCCTCGCCATGCCCGGCCTCGAGCGTACCCTCGCGGATGCCATGGTGACGCTCCTGCCCCTCACCGGAGACCCCCAGCAGTTCAGCCTCAGTCCACGAAGTCCCGAGCGGGATCTGCGCCAAGGGGCTGCGGTGCCGGCCTACCTAGCCCTCGGGGTCGAGCATCTCGTCTTTGGGATAGACCATGTGTGCTTTGTGCTTCTGCTGGTCTACCTCTATCCCACGCTGCGCCAGCTGCTGCTCATTGTGACGAGCTTTACCCTCGCCCACTCCCTAACCCTCGGACTCGCGAGCCTCGGCGTCCTGACCCTTCCCGGGGGACCGGTGGAGGCCCTCATCGCCCTCAGCATTGTGCTCCTGGCGACTGAGGCCCTAGGTCGCAGGGGGGCGTGGACTGCCCCAGCCCTAGCCCCTTGGAAACTGTGCTTTGCCTTTGGCTTGCTCCATGGACTGGGCTTTGCCGGGGCGCTGGAGGGCCTAGGGCTGCCGCCCGAGGGGACCTTCTGGGCGTTGCTGCTCTTCAACGTGGGCCTCGAGCTTGGTCAGCTTGGGCTTGCCTCCCTGCCGCCCTATGTCCTCGGCAGCGTGGCCGCCTTTTGGTTTGTGGAACGAACCGCCTCGGTTTTTGCGGGCTGAGAATCCTTGACTTATGGGCGCTCAGGCCCTACGGTGCGCGCCTCTGTCGAACGCGCATCCCTCGCTTTTCCCCTGGGACCGTCGACTTTGCTTGCCCCAGCCTCGCCGCGCGTCGAGATGGCGGCCCCCGCTTCGCACCGAGAAGGACAGCGAAGCCAAAAGGACAATCTCTTGAGTGATCTAACGTTTGACGGCCTCGGGCTGGGTGCAGACCTATGCCAGGTGCTCGCTAGTGCTGGTTTTATGACCCCCACCCCCATCCAGGCGAAAGCCATCCCGGAACTGCTAACGGGTCAGGATGTGCTGGGCATTGCCCAAACCGGCACGGGGAAGACGGCGGCTTTCGCCCTTCCCCTCATCGAAAAGCTGGCCGATGCAGGCCGGGCCCGCCCCCGCTGCCCCCGGGCGCTCATTCTTGCCCCGACCCGGGAGCTGGCCGCCCAGATTCAGACGGAAATCCGTCGCTTCACCGCAGGGCACAAAACCCGCAGCTTCTGCGTCTTCGGCGGCGCCGCCATTCGGCCCCAGGCTCAAGCCCTGGCCCGCGGCACGGAGATCCTCGTGGCCACCCCGGGACGGCTCATCGATCTCATAACCCAGCGCATGGTGAGCCTTGGGGAAGTACGCCATTTAGTGCTCGATGAAGCGGACCGGCTCCTGGATATGGGCTTTATTGCCGATATTCGCCGCATCGTTGCGGACCTTCCCCGAGCCCGCCAGTCCCTGCTCTTCTCCGCCACCATGTCCGGAGAAATCGCCGAGCTGGCCAATTCGCTCCTGAAGGATCCGGTGCGCGTTGAAGTCACCCCGGAAGTGGTGACCGTCGATGCCATCGAACAAGGCGTCTATCCCGTGAAGGGGGACGCGAAGCCCGAACTCCTGCGCCAGCTTCTGTCCCGCAACGACGTACGTAAAGCCATCGTCTTTACTCGCACCAAGCACGGCGCCGATCGCGTGGCTCGGCGTTTGAACGCCGCGGGCATTGAGGCCAGCGCCATCCACGGCAATAAGACCCAGGGCGCCCGACGCAAGGCCCTAGAGGGCTTCAAGCAGGGCAAGGAATGGGTGCTCGTGGCGACGGATATCGCTGCCCGCGGGATCGACATCTCCGGCATCACCCACGTCATCAACTTCGAACTGCCCCACGAGCCGGAAAGCTACGTCCATCGTATCGGTCGAACGGCCCGGAACGGCACCACGGGGGTTGCTTGGTCCCTAGTGGAGCCCGCGGAAGGGCGGCAGCTGGGCGCCATTGAGCGGCTTCAGCGCATCGACATTCCGCGCCTAGACGCCCCGGAAGGCTTCGCTGCGGTGGAGCTGCAAACCCAGGGCGCGACGCGCCGCGGCGGCCGCAGCGGTGGCGCCGGTGGCGCTCGCCGCGCGCCGCCCCGGGCACCCCGCCCACGCACCGGCAACGGGGCTGGCCGGCCCTTCCAAGGCGCTCGCGCTCAGGGAGAAGGTCGCTCCGAAGGGCGGCCCCAGGGCGAAGGTCGTCCTCAGGGGGAGCGTCGTGCCTCCGGGGAAAGCCGGGGTCACAAGGGCGGCGCAGGCCGCGGGGGCAAGCCTAACGGCGGCCGCCGCTTCGGTGCAGCCCCTAGGGCCCAGCGTAATCGGCCCAGCGCGGCCTAACACCTCTAGCGGCCCTAGGCCGCCGAACGCGCGCCTAGGCGCGCTTTAGTATCAGCTCAGCGAGGGCCTTTCCGTGGGTGTTCTGCGGAAAGTGCCCCGCATCCTCTAGGGCATCGAAGGGCGCTTTTAAACGCGCCGCCCAGCTTCGCCCCCAGGACTCCAGAAAGACCGGATCCTTGCAGCCCCAGATAAACTGCACCGGCTTATCCCAGGAGAGCAGGCGCTCGTAATGGAGCGCTTGGGCGGGCCCATTGCCCCTAAAGGCATCGTCCAACGGTATCGATAGGGGGAAACGCCGAAGGCCGTGGTAGGCCCCATCGGGTAGGCCCGCAAAGGGCGCGATATAGGCCTGATGCATCGCTTCCGCAGCGCCTTCTAGGGGCGGGCGAGTCCCCGCGGCAATATGCGGATAGATCGCCTTCCCCGTTCCATAGCCTGCGCTTAGCACCATAAGAAGCCCAACATCGGGCTGGGGTCGATCAAAGGCGCCCCCAGGCATCCACTGGCTATGCCAACCCCGAATACCCGGGGAGTACTCATAGCCTTCGTGGTGCAGCCAGGTATTCATGATGACCAGGCGCCGAAACCGCTCGGGCATCATGGCGGCCTGGGCAAGCCCCGTGGGCCCTCCCCAGTCCTGACAGACCAGCGTGATCTCCCGGAGATCCAAGGCGCCGATGAGGCTCGTCAGCACCTCCGTATGCCGCGCGATGGAATACCAGGACAATGCGCCGGGCTTATCCGACTTCCCAAACCCCAGGTGGTCCGGCGCGATGCAGCGAAAGCCCGCCGCGACGAGGGGCGGAATTACGTGCCGGTAAAGGTAGCTCCAGGTCGGCATGCCGTGGAGGAGCAGCATGACCGGTGCTTCCCGCGGGCCCTCATCAAGGTAGTGAACCCGAAGCCCTTCCCAATCATGCCAATGGGGCTTGAAATCAAAATCCCTAAGCCCTGCAAAGTTATCCTCAGGGGTCCGAAAGACTTCTGCCATGGAGCCTTCTCCTTACGCGTCCTTTGCCGCCCGGGCCAGCGCCTCTAGGCAACGCAGCGCCGCGGGGCCTTGGGTTTCGGGAACGAAGAGATGATCGTGATGCAGCGCAGCGACCACGTTACAGGGAATCCCCTCCTCCGCCAGCGCCGTGGCCACCGCCGCAGTGAGCCCGACGCCTTCTAAGTCGGAATACACCTGCAGGGTGATTTTTACCATCGCCACGCCGCGAGGCGGGGGGGATTCCTCCAGCCCGAGGCGCCGATAGGCGGTAAGCCCCTCGTCCTCCCGAAACACCCCAAGGAGCTGGGCCGCCTCCTGGGCGCTGGGCCAGGATTCCAACGCCGTGAAAAGGTAGCGCCCTGCCTCGAGCACCGGCGCCATCCCAGCCACCATGGCCTGCCGGTTAGAAACCGTGGGCCTCACAACACCTTGCCGAGGGCCGCGGCATCAGCTGCGTAGTTCGCATAGGAATCCTTCAGGGTTGCCGAGTTCAGAATTACCTCGGCAACCAAGCCGCGATCTTCTCCGTCGAAGACCCGAGTCAAAATCCAGTTCGATTCCGTGCGCCGGCTCTCGCTTAGGGCCAGGATCTCTCGCTCGAGCAAATAGGGATGATCCACAAAGAGCGGGCCCTTCAGGAGCTTGATCTCCTGGGCGGCGAACAGCCCCACGGCGGGACCCCGGGCGCGAAACTTCGCTTGGTCGCTGGTGTACTGGGTCAGTACGCTGATCATCTCCCAGGGAATGATAGGACGGCCCCAGGGGGAAGCCTTTGCTCCCTCCGCCGTATACCAAGGGTGGGGCTCGGTAATCTTTTCCAGCTTCTGCGCCAGGGAGAAGGGATAAAGGGCCCCCATGTGCTGATCGAAGGCCATGCGCGCGCTTTCCGGATTTCCCGCGCCCTTCTGCCCAACGGTTAAATCGCTGAGCAGCACGAGCTGCTCCGAGGGGCGGAGCTTGGCTCGGCGTCGGTCGAGCTCCGACTCCCCATAATCCGGGCCCAGGGACGCGGTACCCGTGAGCACGGGGGTCCCGTCTTTCTTTTCTGCGCCGATGCGCAGCACTCCCTCCCTTTCCGAGGGCTCCACAAAGGCCCGCACCTCATCGCCTTCAAAGACCATGTTCTGGTAGTGGGCACTGATGCAGCCCCGCTCAAACACCGCCGGCCCCAGGGCCTCCTCCAGGAGGTGCACGAACTGGCTGAAATGGGTTGGCCCCTCGATGGGCGCTCCCGCAAAGCCCAGCTTATCCGCCATTTCGTCATCATGAATGGATAGGTGGCCGTCGTATTCCTGCGTCCCCAGCATTTGCTTCGGATGGCGATAGGGCCCGGTCAGGCGTTCCGTCAACATGCTTTCCCCCCGCGTGGTGTAAAGTCTTGCGCTGAGCTTAACGGTTCCCGAGGCATTGGAGAGATGATCGCCGCGGGCTTTCTCGCGAACGGCGCCAAGGTTTACATCAGTTCCCGAAAGGCCGCCGCCTGCGATGCCACCGCGGAGCGCTTGGCAAAGGAATACGGCGGGATCTGTCGCTCGATCCCAGCAGATTTAGCGACGCTCGAGGGCATCGACAGCTTCTGCGCCCGGTTCCGGGAGCAGGAAGACCATCTCGATGTGCTCATCAATAACGCCGGCGTGGCCTGGGGCGAGCCCCTAGAGCAGTTCCCGGAAATCGGCTGGGACAAGGTCATGGACACCAACGTGAAGGGGCCCTTCTTCCTGATCCAGCGGTTACTTCCAGAGCTCGAGAAGCAGGCGAGGCACGAGCGCCCCAGCCATATCGTTAACGTGGGCTCCATCGACGGCATTAAAACGCCCCGCTTTGAAAACTTCTCCTACGGGCCATCCAAGGCGGCGATTCACCATCTGACGCGCGTACTCGCCGCCCACCTGATCAAGCGCAACATCATCGTCAACGGCATCGCCCCGGGCCCCTTCCCCACCTACATGCTCAGCACGGGCGTGGGGGGAGGCGGCAAGGTCGACACCACCGATTGGGACGCCGTGGGCAAGGGCAACCCCCGGGGCCGGGTCGGCACCCCGGAGGACATTGCGGGCCTTGCCATCTTCCTCAGTTCACGCGCCTGCGGCTTTACCGTGGGCGACATCATCACCTGCGACGGCGGCTCCGTCGTCTCCTAAGGAGCATCACCTATGAGCACCCGAGAATTCGATGTGGTGGTTTACGGCGCGACAGGCTACACCGGCCGTCTCGTTGCCGAATACTTCACGAAGCGCTGCGCCGCGGGGCTGGCCTGCCGCTGGGCCATGGCCGGGCGCTCCCAGACCAAGCTGGAGGCGGTTCGGGACGAAATTGGCGCCCCCAGCGCTACGCCCTTAGTGGTGGCCGATGCTGCCGACCCCGACAGCGTTATCGCCATGGCGGCGCGCACGAAGGTCGTGCTGACCACGGTGGGGCCCTACCAGCTTTACGGCGCCGAAGTCGTCGCCGCCTGCGTCGAAGCCGGCACGGACTACGTGGATCTTTGCGGCGAAGTGCCCTTCATGCGCGCCACCATCGATGCCCACGAAGCCCGGGCGAAGGAAACGGGCGCCCGCATCGTTTTCTCCACGGGCTTTGACTCCGTCCCCTTCGACCTCGGCGTGCTCTTTCTTCAAAACGCAAGCCTCGCCCAGCGCGGCAAGCCCTTCCCCCGGGTGAAGGGCCGGGTACGCAGCATGAATGGCACCTTCTCTGGCGGCACGCTCGCCTCGGGCATGGCCACCATGGCTGCCGCCCAGAAGGATCCCCAGGTCCTTCAGCTGCTCCTCACCCCCTGGGCCCTGACCCCGGGCTTTGAAGGCCCAGCGCAGCCTTCGGGCAACGACGTGCATGAAGATCCCGCTCTTGGCGCCTGGGTGGCGCCCTTTGTGATGGCGGCGATCAACACTCGCAACATCCATCGCTCAAACCAGTTGCTCGGCCACCCCTACGGTACGAACTTCGCCTATGACGAGATGATGGTGGCGGGCCCTGGGGATGGCGGGAAACAGATGGCTGAGGCCCTTGCCTCCGTCAACATGATGGCGGTGGATGAGAACTCCCCGAAGCCCGGAGAAGGTCCCACGAAAGAGGAGCGAGAAAACGGCAACTACGACGTGCTCTTCGTGGGGGAGGATGAAGGCGGCAGCAGCCTCCGCGCAGCCGTGACCGGCGACATGGATCCCGGCTACGGCTCCACCTCGAAAATGATCGCCGAGAGCGCCCTATGCCTCATCGAGGATGTGCCGGCTCTACCGGGCGGCATCTACACCCCCGCAGCCGCCGGCGGCACGGCCCTCATCGAGCGCCTAAAGGCCCATGCCGGACTCACCTTCGAGCTGGAGGCCTAAGCCATGAGCGAAGCCTACCTACCCCCCACCATCGACTGGGTGGCTAAGCAGGTCGAACTCTACGAGGGCAGCGGCGGCACGGAGGGCACCACGCTGCTGGATACGGGGCTGCCCTGCATCCTGGTCAAGGTCGACGAGGGGTACGTGCTCATCGGCTCCTATGGCGGCGCGCCGAAGGACCCCACCTGGGTGGCGAATCTTCGGGCCAATCCGGACATTACGCTGCGCGACCGCACGGAAGTGTTTGAGCTACGGGCCCGGGAAATCACCGACCCCAGCGAACGCCAGCGCCTCTATGACGCTGGCATAGCGGTATTTCCGCCCTACGCGGACTACGCGAAGAAGACGGATCGGGTGATTCCGGTTTTCCTAACGGAGCCGCGCTAGGAACGTCTCTGGCGCCGCTTATGCAACCAAAAAAGCGCGGGCGCCAGCACCCAGTCATAAATAACGCAGGCCGCATGGTAGATGCCCGGCACAGCCACCAGCCGGGCGAGCAGCCGATAGCGCGGCATAGCGCGCCAGAGCACCAAGAAAGCATCGACGCCCACATAGACCCGATCCCCTTGGCGCACGCGGAGCGCCTTCGCCGCCGTGTCTTCATCCACCGCCCAGGTTGCCACTGCCTCGGTCATGAGATCGTCGTAGGCCACGGGAAGGCCCGCCGCCTCCGTGTAGCGCTGATAGTGGTGAATTTCCGTGGCACAGATGGGACAGCTGCCGTTGTAGAGCACCTGCACCGAGGCCTCACCGCCAACGGCTGTCTGAGCACCGTTCATAAATCAGACCCTTCTCCTGCCCGTTCGCGAGCGGCAGCAGCTTCCCGTTCCTCGGGGTACAGCAGCCGAACTTCATCATCCACAAAGGTGTATCGGGGGTATTTGTACCACCCAAAGAT
>RGAU01000012.1 GCA_009919975.1 Gammaproteobacteria bacterium | reverse complement strand
CGTGTTCAAGCACCGGCTGCAGGCATCCCGGTGCTACTGAAGCTCGAGAATGCGGACCAGTCAGCGACGACTGAGGTCTTGGTGAATACCACTGTGGCTGATGCCTTTGAGACCCTAACCTGGGACTTTTCGAACGATCCCAACTTCAGCCTAGACGTCGACTATGTACGAGTCGTGATCTTCTTTGACTTCGGCAGCGTGGGAGATGGTGCTACCTATCTCTTCGACGATGTCCAATTCGGAGCGGGGGAATAAGCATGGAAACGATGAATAACGGACCTATCGCGTCGCTTTTCCGGCCCCGCGCGCTGGTTCAAGCGCTTGGCCTTAGCCTGGTGCTGGGGGCCGGCGGCGCCTGGGCGGCGGACGCTGAGGTCGAAGAAGAGACCGTGGCAGCGCCCGTGCGCCAGGCTATTGAAGAGATCGTGGTGACCGCGACGCGGACGGAAACGGACCTCATGAAGACGTCCATTGCGATCTCTGCCTTTGATCAGGACACGCTGACGCAAAACGGCGTTCGCGATATTCGGGACGCTTCGGATTTGATTCCGAACTTCGACGTCGCCTTTTCTCCCTCCGATTCCGGGGTGCAGTTGACGATCCGAGGGATCAATAGCAACAACTTTACGGAAATCGCCGATCCTTCCGTGGCGTTCCATGTGGACGGGGTCTACTCACCCCGCCCTCAGGGGGCGACGGCGCTCATGTTCGATCTCGAGCGTCTGGAAGTCATGCGGGGTCCCCAGGGCACGCTTTTTGGTCGGAACTCCGCGGCTGGTAGCGTGAACGTGATTACGGCGAAGCCGGCCTTCGACGGGGTCTACGCCACCGTGGGCGCCGAGGTCAGCAGCTACGGCTACCGCAACGTGCTGGGGACGCTGAACCTTCCGGTCTCCGACACCCTCGCGCTTCGCTTTAATTTCTTTGACGAGGAGCGGGATAGCTGGATTTCCCAGGACACGGGGACCAAGGATCTGTTCGGGCAGGGTTTCTCTGGCCCCGACGGGATCCCCGACATGGATCAGCGTTGGAACGAGAACGTTGACCAGGATGGCCGCTACGGCGCGGCGGACCGCTACGCTTACCGGGCAAGCCTCCTGTGGGCCCCCGTGGACCGCTTCGAGTGGCGCTTGACCTATGAGGTTGGTCAGGACGACAACCCCGGCTGGGCCATGGCGCCGAACTGCGAGAACAATCAGGAGCTCTGCCGCTTCAACGGTGGAAGCATCGACTACATCGACCCGAACGTCCCGGGCTTCATGAACATGAGTCAGACCGCTGCGCGGAGCCACATGACCTTGGCGCTGACGGATACCATCGACGTGGTCTACAACGCCGGCTGGGCCCGTCAGGAGCGGGAGCAGCGCTGGGACGGGGACATGGGCTGGCGGGCCCTGCCTGGGGCCACCACGGGCTTCCTTAACCGGAACCAACCCTGGCCGAGCCTTTATCTGGCGACCGATGAGTCCCAGTACGACTCCTGGTCCCACGAGCTCCAGTTCCAGGGCCTGACGGGCCGGGTGAACTGGATTGTGGGCTTCTTCGACTTCCGGGAAGACAACTCCATCATCTTTGACGTGGAGCAGCCCTTCTGCTGCAGCACCGGCGGCATGGGTGGGATCTCCTTCGTGCAGCCCGAGCGTACCTTGGAGTCCCAGGCCTTCTTCGGCCAGGCCACCTGGCACGTCACGGACCGGCTACACCTTACCGCGGGCTACCGGAAGACGAAGGACACGCGGGAAGACGTGGGCGGCCGAAACATCGGCTGCTACGGTGGCGACGGCTGCAGTTGGAGCGCGGGCCTCATCCCCAACGATGGTTTCCCCCGGGGCACCACGGAAACCAATGAGCTCTTCCTGCCGCTCTTTACCTCCGCGGATATCAATGTGCCGGGGCTGGGGTCGCAGAATCGCTTTGCGAACTATCAGCTCTTTGACATCAACGACAATAAAGAGGACTTCGACGCCGACAACTGGCGCCTGGGTGTTGATTACGACCTGAGTGATGAAACCTTCCTCTACGCCTATGCCGCCACCGGCTCCAAGGCCGGTTCCTTTGGCGATGGCGTCGACGTCTGCCGCTGCGGACGCATCGAGTTTTTCTCCTTCGAGCCCGAGGAAGTGCTGAACTACGAGGTGGGCCTGAAGACGAGCCTGCTTGATCGTCGTCTCAACCTGATCTTTGCGGCCTTCATCACCGAGTACACCGACAAGCAGGTGTCCCAGTTCCGGGAAGTGGGCTTCGTCGAGGATCCCCCGGGGACGGTCTTGGAGCCGCTCCAGCCCATCGGCACCCTGGTGACGTCGAACGCTGGAGAAGCCTCTATCCAAGGGGTGGAAGTCGAGTTTGACTACATTCCCTGGGAGAACGGTCGCTTCACCGGTGGGGTGGGCTTCCTCGATGCCACCTTCGATGCCTGGCCGGGCTACGCAGGGGAGGCCTACTTCTGTGAGCAGCGTGCCGAGGCCGGTCCTCAGTTCGCCTGTGTGCCTCAGGATGACGGCAGTGGTCGGTCCGACATTGAGGGTAATGATCTCCCCTATGCGGCCCCCTACTCCTACACCGTGACCTATTCCCATGCGTTCCCGCTGATCAACGGCGGGCGCATCACCCCTTGGATCAAGCTTCACGGGGAAGGGGATACGCACATGACCGAGGGTAACTTCGACGCTATTCCGTCGCTGTCGGATAAGCGTGAGGCCTACACCACGGTGGATCTTTCCCTGAAGTACACGGCCCCCGACGAGGTGTGGTTCGTGGAGGCCTTCGTGCAGAACGCCACCGACGAGCGCTTCCAAACCTATTTCGTTGGCGGACCGTCTCCCGACGTGCCCATGTTCACCTGGAACGCCCCGCGCATGATGGGCATTCGGGCCGCTTGGAATCGTCGCCCCTAAGGGCACCATTCATTCGTTGCAGTGTGGCCGGATCTCCCGCGAGGGGTCCGGCCTCAGCGAAGTGTTGGAGACTCCTGTGACCTCTCATCCGATGGCCTCCGGATCCTTTGCGCACGCCTCCGTGGCGTCGTGCTGGCCAAGCCTGAAGCGCCGCCTTGCCCCCTGTCCCGACCTTGAGCAAAAGGTGGAGGCGTTGCTTTCAACCCTCTCCCTTCGGGAAAAGGTCGGCCAGATGATTCAGGCGGAAATCCGCTCCGTGACCCCTGAGCAAGTGCAGGAATATCGCCTCGGGTCGATCCTCAGCGGTGGCGGAGCCTTTCCCGGTAATGACAAGCATGCCTCCGTTGAAGACTGGCAGGCCCTTGCCGATGCGCACTATGAAGCTTCCATGGCGCCCCGGGCGGGTGGTCCGGCGATCCCTGTGCTCTGGGGCGTGGATGCGGTGCACGGTCATAACAATCTATTTGGGGCGACGCTCTTTCCCCACAACATCGGCCTTGGCGCTGCGCGGGACGGGGATCTTCTAGAGGCCATCGCCGCGGCGACGGCCCGGGAGCTCCTGGCTACTGGAGTCGACTGGAATTTCGCCCCCACCGTCGCCGTGGTCCGGGACGATCTTTGGGGCCGATCCTACGAGGGCTATGCTGAGGATCCCGCTCTGGTGCAAGACTACGCGCGACGTTTTGTGCGCGGTCTCCAAGGGGATCTGAGCGATCCTCATTGGATGCGCGGTGCTCGGGTGGTGGCCACGGCCAAGCATTTCATTGGCGACGGGGGCACCACCGCGGGGGTCGATCAGGGCGACAACGTCGACCGGGAAGATGTGCTCTGCAACATCCACGGCGCGGGGTACTTTTCTGCCATCGAGGAGGGGGCGCTCACGGTCATGGCCTCCTTTAACAGCTGGCAGGGCCTCAAGGTTCATGGCCATGGCTACTTGCTGACGGAAGTGCTCAAGGGACGCTTGGGTTTTGATGGCGTGGTGGTGAGCGATTGGAACGGCCATCAGCAGGTTGATGGCTACCACAGCGACTCCTGCCGACAAACGGTGCTCGCGGGCGTCGACATGATCATGGTTCCGGAACAGTGGGCGCCCCTCTTAGAGAACACCATTGCCGAGGTCGAGCGGGGAGATATCCCCCTTGCCCGAATTGATGATGCGGTGCGCCGTATTTTGCGGATGAAGCTCCGCGCCGGCCTCTTTGAGCGCGAAAAGCCCTCCCAGCGGCCAGTGGCCGACGCAAGCGTTGTCGGCTGCGACACCCATCGGGCCCTGGCGCGCGAGGCCGCGCGGAAGTCCATGGTGCTGCTCAAGAACGCGGGGGGTCTGTTGCCTTTGGCCCCCGGACAACGGGTTCTGGTGGCTGGAGACGGCGCCCATAACGTTGCGAAGCAATGCGGCGGCTGGACCCTGACCTGGCAGGGTACGCAGAATCAGCGGGAAGACTTCCCCGGTGCCACCAGCCTTTGGGAAGGTATCGAGGCCGCCGTAGGCGCGGCTGGGGGTACTGCCGAGCTTTCCCCGGACGGCGCGTACGAGCAGCGCCCTGATGTGGCCGTAGTGGTTTTTGGGGAGGATCCCTATGCAGAGGGCGTTGGGGATCGGACCCATCTTAGCCACAGCGCGGAAAACCCTGAGGACCTGGAGCTTCTGAAGCGGTTGAAGGCTGAGGGTATTCCCGTGGTGGCCGTGCTGCTTTCCGGGCGCCCCCTGTGGGTCAACCCGGAGCTCAATGCTAGCGATGCTTTTATCGCCGCTTGGCTGCCCGGATCGGAAGGCGGAGCCCTGGCCGACCTGCTTTTTGATCAATCTCAGCGCTTCGATTTTACCGGGCGTTTAAGCTTTTCCTGGCCCGCTCGAGCCCTCCAAAGCACCGTGAACCTTGGGGACCAGCGAGAGACCCCGCTCTTCCCCTATGGCTATGGGCTGAGCCTTGGCGACGAGGACACCCTGGGCGAGGACCTTTCCGAGGAAGATGAAGCGGAGGTGGTGCTTGAGAAGGGCGAGGTCGTGGTGTTCGATCGCACCCCTCAGGGCCCCTATGGTCTCTATCTCGGAGATCCCCTCAATTGGCGCTTACCCGTACGTTCGACCCTGATGGAATCGGCTGCGGGGGCGCTTTCCCTGCGGACCGTCGACGTGCGGCGTCAGGAGGATGCTCGGCGAGCCCGATGGAATGGCCGGGCCCCGGCACAGCTCTACTTCCAGACCGCGACGCCCCATGACTTCAAGGCCCTCGGGGAGCTCGGGGGCGTGTTGACGGTCACCCTGCTGATTCACGAGGCGCCTACGGCTCCGGTGTTTCTGCGTATGGATGGGACCTATCCCCGGGCGGGCGCGCTCGATGTGACGGAAATCTTGGGGGCCCAACAGCTAGAACAGGAGGTGGTGCTGAGCTGGCCCTTGCAGGCCTGGGCCGACGCCGGCGCGCCCCTGGAACACATCGATACGCCCTTCCTACTGTGGACCAAGGGGCGCCTTGAGCTCACCCTTCTGACCGTGAAAATCACGGCCCTGGGCTCTGCGTAGATGCTTCGGATCGCCTTCATCGTGGCCCTGGGGGGATTCCTCATGGGCTTCGATGCGTCGGTGATCTCTGGCGTTTTAGGTCCCGTGGGTGACCGCTTTGAGCTGACGGAATTTGAGCAAGGTTGGCTAGTCGCGTGCCTTGCCCTGACTTCGTCCTTCGCCATGCTGGGGGCGGGCGTATTCAGTGACGCCTTCGGGCGCCGCCGGACCCTTCAGCTTGCCGCTGCTCTCTATCTCGTCTCTGCCTTGGCGTCGGCGCTGGCGCCCGGCTACAGCGCTCTGGTGCTCGCGCGTATGCTGGGCGGGCTTGGCGTTGGTGCCGCGCTCATCGTAGCTCCCCTTTATATCGCGGAGCTCGCCCCGGCAAAGGATCGGGGGCGCCTCGTCTCCATCAATCAGCTGAATATTGTCATCGGGATTTCCGCAGCCTTTTTCTCGAACTATGTGATCGCTCAGGTGTTCGCGGATCTTTCCGAGGCCCCGCTCTTCCCTGCCTGGCGCTGGATGCTCGGTATCGAGGCCCTGCCCGCGCTGGCCTATCTCCTGGGCCTCGGGGCGGTGCCGGAAAGCCCTCGCTGGCTGAAGCTCCGGGGGGAAGGAGAAAAGGCTTTTGCCATTTTGGCGGCGACGGCGGGGGAGACCGAGGCGCGGGCAGCCCTTGAGCGCATAGCGCCTTCTGAGCCCGCGGCTGGGGCGCTCCAGGGCATGCTGCGTCGACTCCTTGACCCTGCGCTCCGGCCGATCCTTGCGGTGGCCCTGGGCGTTGCCGTGCTCCAGCAAATTACGGGCATCAATGCGGTATTTTTCTATGCTCCGATGATTTTTGAGAAGGCCGGCGCGGGAGTGAATTCCGCCCTGCTGCAAGCGGTGCTCATCGGCGTGGTTAATCTCCTATTTACCCTGGTGGCGCTGCGCACCATCGATCGCCTGGGGCGGCGGCCCCTTCTTCTCCTTGGCCTTGGGGGCATTACCCTGGCCATGGCGCTTCTGAGCTTCGCGTTTGACCAGGCTTTCTACTCACTGAGCACGGCGGCGTTGGCCACGCTGGACGATGCGAGCCTCCGGGCTTCGCTTGCGGGGCTAGGGGAGCAGCGCTTCGCCGATGAGGCGGTCTTCCGCGGGGCCCTCGCTCAAGCGCTGGCTCCGGAGGTGCTCGCCCAGAGCGAATCGGCGCTGCTGAGCCTGGCGATTCAGATCGATGCCGTTACGGTGCTCGCGGCCATCATGTTGTTCGTGGCGAGCTTTGCCCTCTCCCTCGGCCCCGTGATGTGGGTGCTCTTTTCCGAGCTCTTTCCCCTTCCCGTGCGCGCCCTGGCCGCAGCCACGGCGGGGTTGGTCAATTCCCTAGTCAGCTTTTTGGTTCAGCTGCTCTTCCCCTGGGCCTTGGCGGCCCTTGGGCCCTCCCAGACCTTTGGGCTATTCGGCGCCTTTGCGCTCCTAGGCCTACTCTGGGTCGGGCGTGCCGTGCCGGAGACGCGCGGACGGCCCTTGGAGGCGATGGAAGGGACTCTGACTCGATCACCCTGAGGAGGTTCTTGCCATGGGGGCATTCGCTCGTTGTCTTCTACCGCTGCTTGGCCTGGCTGCGCTTACCGCCCAGGCGGCGCCGATCCCCGTAACCCTAGAGCGCCAGGGCGATCAGTGGGTGCTCCTGCGTGGGGGTGAGCCCTATGAGATTCACGGCGCCGGGGTCGATGGAACGGACTTCGATGCGTTGGCGGCCCGGGGGGGGAATTCCCTCCGAACCTGGGCTGCGGACATTCCCGGGCGTAGCGCGCAGACCGTCCTCGATGAGGCTCATCGCCTCGGCTTAACGGTCTCCCTTTGCTTGAACATCTCGCGGGAGCGCCACGGCTTTGACTACAGCAATCCGGACGCCGTGGCGGCTCAGTTCGAAGAAGCGCGGGCCACGGTGGAGCGCTATAAGGATCATCCTGCGCTGCTCACCTGGATCATCGGTAATGAGCTGAACTACGACTACGAGAACCCGGCGGTGTACGACGCGGTCAATGACATCGCCACCATGATCCACGAGGTGGACGGGCTGCACCCGGCCACCACCACCACCGCGGGCATTTCTGGAGATCTGCTGGCCGTGATTCGGGAACGTGCCCCAGCCCTCGACTTCCTGAGCATTCAGCTCTACGGCGATCTTTTTAACCTGCCGAAGTACCTCAAGGAGTTTGGGGATCCCGGGCCCTTCTTTGTCACCGAATGGGGCGCCATCGGCCACTGGGAGATGCCCGCTACCCCTTGGGGGGCGCCGATTGAGCAGACGAGCACGGAAAAGGCCCGGACCTACAAAAAGGCCTTCGATCGCGTGCTGGCGCCGAACCGGGAGCAAATCGTTGGCAACTACGTCTTCCTCTGGGGGCAAAAGCAGGAGCGCACGCCCACCTGGTACGGCCTCTTTACGCCGGAGGGGGAGGCGACGGAATCGGTGGACGTCATGACCTACCTTTGGACCGGGACTTGGCCGGAGAATCGGGCGCCCCAGGTGCTGTCCATGAGCCTGGACCGTAGGCCCTCCGGCGCCGGGATTATTTTGAGCGCTAACGAGGCCTACGAGGCCCGCATGCGCGTGAAGGACCCGGATGGCGATGCGCTGATCTGGCGTTGGGCCGTGAAGCCCGAGAGCCAGTCCCAGTCCCATGGTGGGGATCTTGAAGCCGTACCTCCGGATATCCCCGGGGTCGTGGAGGATCTCGGGAAAGGGCGAGTGAAGGTGTCGACGGCCCTACCCCGGGGCGCCTATCGGCTCTTTGGCTACGCCAGCGATGGCAAGGGCAGCGCGGCCCACGCCAATATCCCTTTCTTCATTCGCTAGGCGCGGGGCTTTCAGGCGCGGGGCCGGAGGAGGCACGAAGGACCAGCTCGCAATCATAGTGCCGGTTCTGGTCCTTAACCCCCACGGCGTGGCCCCGAAGGCTCTTGATGAGGCTTCGGGTGAGGGCGTCAGCCATGGCGGTCACCGGTTGACGAACGGTGGTCAGCGGCGGCCAGGTCCGCTCCGCAACCATGGAATCATCGAAGCCTACGATGGAGAGATCCTCGGGAACCTTTAGGCCGAGCTCTCGAGCAACGTAGAGCACCCCCGAGGCCATCTCGTCGTTGCTGGCAAAGATCGCCGTAGGCCGATGCTTCCGCTTCAGGAGGCGCCGGGCACACGCTTTTCCCGACTCGAACTCGAAGTAACCCTGGGCGATGAGGCTGGCATCCTTGCGAATGCCGTGGCTCTTTAGGGCTTTCAGGTAGCCAGCGAGGCGTTGGGCTGAGGAGCTATGATCGGGATGGCCCAGGATGAAGCCAATGCGGCGATGTCCCAGAGACAACAGGTGCTCGGTTAGGGCCTGGGAAGCCGGCTCGTCATCAGCGTGGGCCGACAGCCCGCGGGTCCGGTGCGCTGCCGGAGACAGCTGGCAGAAGGGCACGCCGCGCTCCGTGAGAAGAGCCATAACGCGTTCATCGTCACAAATCGGCGCCGTAAGCACGGCGCCGTCAATGCGGGTCTGCGCCAGGAACTGGTCGATGCCGTCAAGGTCGAGGGTGTCCTGGCAGGGGCGCATGAGGAGCGCGTAGCCTTCAGCTTCGCAAGCGGTCATGACCCCATCGAGGGCATTGCGGACATAACCGAACTCCCGAGGCGCTTGGTAAAGCAGGCCGAGGGAGTAGGATCGGTTTCCCGCGAGGCCCCGCGCTGACGGGTTTGGGCGGTAGCCTAGGGATTGAATAGCGGCCTCAACCTTTTCCCGCGTCCGATCGCTAACGCTCGCTTCTCGGTTGACCACCCGGGAAACGGTTTTGATCGACACGCCGGCCGCCGCCGCCACCTCCACAATGGTCGCTCGCGGCGCCGTAGCTTGTGCCTTGCTGTCGTTTAGCCCCCGCTTCATGGCCCCCCGCCACGCCAGCGCGCTCACCGATTTCTCTCAGACGCTAGTGTGCCAGCAAGCGACCGCTCCGGGGACCCCTGCGCCTCGATGCGCTCACCCATGGGCTTGCCGAGGGTCAAGGTCGCGCAAAAGCGCGGCGGCGCCTAGAAGTCCGGGCTGGGGATGGGTAATGAGCGCCGTGGGAATCGATGAGAGAAGGCCTCGATGTCGACCCTTAGCTTCAAAGCCTTCCCGGAAGGGCCCCGTGCCTAAGGCTGCCCCCAATTTTTGCGCCACGCCGCCGGCAAGAAACATGCCCTGGCGAGCGCCCACGGCGAGGGCAAAGTCCCCTGCAAATTGCCCCAGGAGGCGCTGAAAAAGCGTGACGGTTTCCATGGCGAGGGGGTCCGCGGGATCCTGGGCGCTGGCCACAATGCTGGCGGCAGAGCGTGCCTCAGGGGTGAACCCCTGCAATTCGCACAGAGCACCATAGAGATTCTCGAGTCCCGGTCCGGAGACGAGCCGTTCCGCGGACACGCGCCCGAAGCGTTGCCGTAAGGCGCCCAAGATGCTGTCTTGGAGGGGCGATTCGGGAGCGAAGCCCATGTGGCCGGCCTCACTGACGGCCACCTGCGCCGCGCCTGCATGACCGAGCAACGCGGCAGCGCCGAGACCCGTGCCGGGCCCGACCACGGCGTAGCAGAACGGCTCGTTCCCCGGCGAAAGGAGTGCCTCGGTTCCGAGCACTTGGACATCTTGCGCGCGAAGGTGAGGCAGGGCGTGTGCGATGGCTTCGAAGTCGTTGCTCACGCGCACTAGGGGTGCGCCGAAGTGGGCTTTCAGATTGGTTTCGCAAAGCTTCCAGGGATTGTTCGTGAACTCCGCGGCACCTTGGCGGACCGGACCGGCGGCGGCCAGGCAAATGGCGTCGGGGTCCGGCAGGCCCTTCGCTTTGAGAAAGCTTTCGATGGCCGCTTCCGGTGTTCCAAAGCCCTCGCAGGGAAAGGTCTCAACGCTATGGAAACCTATGCCCGAAGCCTCGGCGATGGCAAAGCGGGCATTGGTGCCCCCCACATCTCCGATCAGTTCAAGGCGCTCAGCCATGGGCCAGGCTCCAAGCCTCCGTGGCTGCGGCCCCGATCGCCTCGTCGTCTCCCCCTTGCAAGGCCTCGTCGGAAACGAACCAGGACCCTCCAACCATGGCGACGGCCTCGAGGGACAGGTAGGCGGGAAGCCGTTCGCTGTTAATCCCACCCGTGGGGAAGAAGCGAACTTCCGGCAGAGGGGCGCTGAAGCTTCGTAGCGCCGGCGCGCCACCGAGGGTTTCCGCCGGGAAGAACTTCTGGAGCCTGTAGCCCGCTTCGAGCAAACGCAGCATTTCCGAGCCCGTGGCCGCACCGGGGACGAAGGGTAGGCGCTCGGCGTTCACCGCAGCGAGAAGCGTTTCCGTATATCCGGGGGCAACGAGAAATTGTGCGCCGGCGTCCTTGGCCTCAGTGATTTGGGCCGGGGAGCGGAGGCTGCCGGCGCCCAGGATGAGTTCAGGCAGGGCACGGGCCAGGCGCTCAAGGATGCTGAGGGCTTGGGGCGTGCGCAGCGTGATCTCCAGGGCCCGAAAGCCGACGTCCCTAAGGATGTGGGCCAGGCGAAGGGCAACCGCTTCGTCCCGCAAGGCTAGGACGGGCATGAGGCGGATACCGGCGAGGCATTCGGTAGCGTCCATATTAGCGCGCTCCTGCGGCAGGGAAGAGGCAGGCGCCGGCCTCGGCCGGTCCCACCCCGGTGCGGAAGGCGGAGAATAGCTCTCGCCCCATGCCCGCGTGTTCGGAGGAAAGGTCGAGGGATGCGGTGGGTCGACCTGCAAGATCGGCGTCCACGGACAGCCGGCCGTTTTCCGCATCGACGGTGATGAGGTCGCCATCTCGGATTTTAGCGATGGCTCCCCCCGCGGCAGCTTCCGGGGATAGGTGAAGCGCCGCCAGCACCTTCCCGGAGGCGCCGGACATGCGGCCGTCGGTGACCAGCGCGACCTTCGCCCCCCGGTCCTGCAGTACCGCTAGGTAAGGGGTGAGCTGATGCAGCTCGGGCATGCCCCGGGCTACCGGTCCCTGGAAGGACAGGACGGCAACGAAGTCTCCTTCTAGCGTCCCCGCCTGGTAAGCCGCCACGAAAGCGTCCTGGGAGGTAAAGACCCGAGCTGGCGCGGTGATGCTTCGGTGCTCTGGCGCTACGGCGGAGACCTTAACGACGGCGCGCCCGAGGCCGCCCTCGACGAGGGCGATGCCTCCTTCTGCTTGGAACGGGTCGGCGGCCTTCCGCAGTACGGTGTAGTCCCCGGAGCGTTCCGGAGCAGGCGCCCAGGACAGGTGGTCACTCGTCAGCACCGGCGTAGTGGCGAAGCGGCTGAGCCCGGGCCCAACGATCGTCTGCACGTCCTCGTGCAAAAGACCGGCGGCCAGGAGTTCACGGATCATGAAGGGCAGGCCCCCGGCACGATGGAAGGCGTTCACGTCGGCAGCGCCGTTGGGATAGACCCGAGCCAGCAGGGGCACAACCTTAGAGAGCTCCGCCATGTCGGACCAGGTGACTTCCAAGCCTGCCGCTGCCGCAATGGCCACCAGATGGATCGTATGGTTGGTAGAGCCGCCCGTCGCGAGCAGCCCAACAATCCCATTTACGACGGCTCGAGCGTCCAGCATGTGGCCGAGGCCGTGCTCCGGATTTTGCGCTTCCACGAGGGCCAGAAGGTGCTCCACGGCAGCGTCCGTTAGCACGGGCCGAAGGGGGTCCTCCGGGTTAAGGAAGGAGCCTCCGGGGAGCTGGAGCCCCATGAACTCGAGCAGCATCTGATTACTGTTCGCCGTGCCGTAGAAGGTGCAGGTGCCGGGAGCATGGTAGGCCGCGGACTCAGCAGCGAGCAGCGCGTCTCGGCCCACCTGGCCTGCGGCATAGGCCTCCCGGACCTGGGCCTTTTCCTTATTGGGCAGCCCCGAGGGCATGGGGCCCGCGGGGACGAAGATCGTCGGCAGATGGCCGAAGGCTAGGCTGCCGATGAGCAGTCCCGGCACGATCTTGTCGCAGATGCCGAGGCATAGGGTCCCGTCGAACATGTTGTGGGAGAGGGCGACGGCGGTGGAGAGGGCGATAACATCGCGGCTAAAGAGGGAGAGGTCCATGCCGTCCTGGCCCTGGGTAATGCCGTCGCACATGGCCGGTACCCCGCCGGCCACCTGGGCCACGGCGCCCCGGGCGCGGGCCGCGGCCCGGAGCTGCTCCGGATAGGTCTCGTAGGGCTTATGGGCGCTGAGCATGTCGTTGTAGGCCGTCACGATGGCCAGATTTCGCGCTTGGGTGCCGGTCAGCGCGTCCTTGTCGGCCTTTCCGCAGCCGGCCATACCATGGGCTAGGTTGCTGCAGGATAGGCTGCCTCGCTGCGGCCCTTGGTCCCAGGCGCGGCTGAGCTGGTCGAGGTAGCGTTGCCGTCGTGCTTGGCTGCGCTGCGTGATCCGGTCCGTGACCGCTAGCAAGGTGCCGTGCATGGTGAACTCCTTCTCGGAATCAGGGGGCCCAGAGAATCTCCAGGGGACGCTCGCCTTGGCCCAGCAGAGTGGCCACCGGCGTCGCGCCGGGGTTTTCGAGCACGGCTCGCTTGGCTTCGCCGAAGGCGAGCAGGAGCAAGCAATCCGTGGCCAAAAGCCTGGCGAGGGTAAGGCTTCGCCGCGGATGGGGGCTCGCTGCGGTGAGGATATCAATGACCGAGCCTTCCCCAGGGACGGCGAGCCCCTTCCCTAAATTGGCTGCGTCCGGGAAGAGGGAGGCGAAGTGCCCGTCTTCCCCCATGCCTAGCAGCACGGCTGCGAGGCGCTGCGGAAGAAGGGCCACCCCTTCATCACTTAGGGGAACGAAGCGGGCTGCCCCCGCAGTGCCCTGGAGGAGGCTCCGGCGCAGGAGTCCCTCGTTGCTGGCGGGATCCTCTGCGGGAACACAGCGTTCGTCGGTCAGGGTCACGGAAATGTGTTCCCAAGGAAGGGGGCGCTCTGCCAGAGCATGGAAGACCGGCTCTGGGGTCGTGCCGCCGCTCACCGCAAGGGTGGCCTTGCCGTCCCGGTCTAGGCGATGGCGTAGGGCCGCCTCGAGGCGTTCCGTGGCCGCGGCCGCGGCCTGAGCTCGATCGGGAAACATGGTCAGCATGTTAGGACCCCGTGTGCCAGCTGCGACCGTCCCGGTCGAGCAGGAGCGCCGCGGAGGCAGGTCCCCAGGACCCCGCGACATAGCGGTCAACCCGCTGCTGGTTGTCTTCCCAGCTGGCGAGGAGCGTATCGGTCCACTGCCAGGCCGTCTCGATCTCGTCCCGGCGCATGAACAGCGCAGGATTCCCGCGAAGCACTTCGATGAGCAAGCGTTCATAGGCATCGGGATAGGCGCCGCCGAAGGCTTCCTCAAAGCTCAAATCGAGGTTTACGGGAATCAGGGAGAATCCTTCGGGCCCCGGGCGCTTGGCCATGATGGTGAGCTTCATCCCTTCATCGGGCTGGAGCTGAATCAGGAGTTGGTTGGGAAGGGTGTCGTAGCTGGCGTCGAAAATGGCGTGGGGCACGGGCTTAAACTGAATCACGATTTCCGAGAGCTTTCGGGCCATGCGCTTGCCTGTGCGAAGGTAAAAGGGAATACCGGACCAGCGCCAGTTTTCCACTCCCACCTTCAGGGCGACAAAGGTTTCCGTGCTGCTCCCTCGCCCCAGCTCATCGATATAGCCGGGTACCACCGTGCCTTCCACGGCGCCGCTTTGGTACTGGGCGCGTACCGTTTGGCTTCGCGCCTCGGAAGCGGTCATGGGCTGGAGCGCGCGAAGCACCTTCAGCTTCTCGTCTCGCACGGCGTCGTCGTCGAGACTCGAAGGGGGCTCCATGGCGACCAGGCACAGCAGTTGGAGCAGGTGGTTCTGCACCATGTCCCGGAGGGCACCGATGCCATCGTAATAGTCGACCCGGTTGCCTACGCCCAGATCCTCGGCCACGGTGATTTGCACGTGGTCGATGACTTCCCGGCGCCACAGAGGTTCAAAGAGGGAGTTTCCGAAGCGCAGTGCCAGCAGGTTCTGCACCGTTTCCTTACCCAGGTAATGATCGATGCGGTAGATCTGGTTCTCTTCGAAGCACGCGCCGACCTCATCATTAATGCGGCGTGCGGAGGCCTCATCGTGGCCCACGGGCTTTTCGAGCACGATGCGCATGTTCCCGGTGATCAGGGCGCGCGCCTTGAAGCCCTGGGCGATGGCGCCGAAGAGATGGGGCGGGGTTGCCAGATAGATCGCTCGGAGTCGATCCTCGAAACCCGCGAGCTGTTCGCAAAGGGGATCCCAGCTGGCGCTGTCCTCGGCGTCGAGGGATAGGTAGCTGAGGCGCTCCGCGAAACGTGCCCACCGATCGGCATCAAGACCTTTTAAGCGAGCCCGAAGGGTGTCTTCAACCAAGCTGACGAAGGCTTCCTGGGACATCTCGTTACGGCCGATGGCCAAGATGCGACTGCCGGTTGGAAGTTGGCCCGCCCCGTCTCGGTGATAGAGCGCCGGGAGCAGCTTGCGCAGGGAAAGATCCCCTGCGCCGCCGAAGATCAGAAGGTCGAAGGTGTCGACGGGCTTTAGCGTGGCCATGGGAACCCCCGGGGAAAGCGGACGTTTTCTTGCTCATCGCCTTGCCACTGCGGTGCCCCACCATCCTGAGGCCAGGCAAAGGGCAGGCGCCCCGGAAAGAGGGCTTCCCCTTCCGGCTGGGCGGCGAAGAGGGCCTCCCCAATGCCCGCGCCCTCGGACCCGGGCAGCCAGGCCACCACAAAGCTGTCAGACTGAGCCAGCTCCGGATCCGTGGCGAGGGGGCGACCGCAGAGCATCACCGTCACCACGGGAATCCCGGTTGCCTTAAGGCGCGTGAGCGTTTCCAGGTCTTCCGGATGGAGCGCCTCCAGGGCAGCGGACCGGCCATAGGGCTCAAGCTTTTTCAGCTTACCGCGAATCTGCGAGCCCTCCCGGATCAGCACGTCCTCTCCGCTGCGAATGTCCCCAAGGCCTTCGGCGTAGGGTCGCTCCCCGATCACCACCACCGCCACATCGTGTTTTGCCGGATCGGCGCTGTGCCCCTCGGGATCGAGGTCGCAGGCGCTGGCCAGCGCGCGGATGCCGTCGAAAACAGTGCTGCCCCCCTCAATGAGGTGATTACCCGAGGCGCCCTGCCATTCGACGGTGAAGCCGCCACATTGGTTCCCGAGGTCGTTTGCGCTCTTCCCCGCCAGGAGCACCCGAGCGCTGCGAGGAAGGGGGAGGAGACCGTCGTCGTTCTTCAGAAGCACCAGGGACCGGCGCACCGCCTCCCGGGCGAGGGCCCGATGCTCCGGGCAACCAAGCACGGGCTGCTTCGCAAGGGGGCGCTGCGCTGGGCGGGGCTTTGTGAACAGGCCCAGGGCCACCTTGACCCGAAGGATGCGGCGCACGGCGTCGTCCAGGCGGCTCTCGGGGACGACCCCTTCGCGCACCTGCTGCTCCGCCGTCTTAAGGAAGGTTTTCCAGTTCTCCGAAACCATGAACAGGTCGATCCCGGCATTCAGGCCCCGGGCAACGCACTGGCTGTAGTCATCATCGAGGTAGTCGATGCCGTCCCAGTCGGAGATCACTAGCCCTTCGAAGCCGAGCTCCCCCTTAAGCACATCGGTAAGGAGATAGCGATGGCCGTGGCATTTGTCGCCATTCCAGGAGTTAAAGGAAGCCATCACCGTGAGGGCGCCGGCGGCCAGCGCCGGCGGATAGGGCGCCAAGTGAATGCGCCGAAGCTCTGCCTCGCTGACCCGAGTATCCCCCTGTTCGATGCCTTCGGAGGTGCCGCCGTCCCCGACGAAGTGTTTCAGGCAAGCCGCGATTCCCTCGTCACCCAGGTCACCCTGCAAACCTTCTACGAAGGCCGGGGCAAGGCGAGCCACGAGAGCGGGGTCCTCGGAGCAGCTTTCGTAGGTGCGACCCCAGCGCCGGTCCCGGGCCACGGCGAGGGTGGGCGCGAAGGTCCAATCGACCCCGGTGGACAGCACCTCTCTCGCCGTGGCGCGGCCGATCTGCCGCACCAGGTCCGGATCGTTGATCGCCCCAAGGTTAATGTTGTGGGGAAATACCGTCGCCCCCCGCACATTGCTGTGCCCGTGAACGGCATCCACGCCGTACAGGATGGGAATGGGGAGGCGGCCCGGGCCCTCGGCCATGGAGGCGGCCCAGTAGGCATCGTTCATGGAGACCCAATCGCTCGGGCGGTTGTCCCCGGGGCAGGATCCGCCCCCGCTCAGCACAGATCCCACATGGTGGTCTCGGACCTCCTCTGGGGTGATCACCAAGCGCTCCGTTTGAAGAATTTGCCCGACTTTTTGCGCGAGGCTCATCTGCGCGATGAGGCCTTCAATAAACGCATGATCTTCAGGGCGTAGGGACAGCATCGTTCTCGATCCTCAGAATGGGGGATTAGGCCTGGCAGCGCAGGGTTTGTAGGGTGCGAGGGGGTGAGGGGAGCGCTACCTGCCGATCCCCAAGCGTGCAGTGCACGGTCTCTGATTCATCACTCTGATTGTGGTGCTAGCGGCGATACGCTGCGCGCCCGGCGCGAGGTGCCGAGAGAATTGCCCAAGCACGGCGTGGGACCGGGTAAATTGCACTTCGCCCGTCTGCGGATCGCCATGGATGGGCGCAAAGCAGGTGTTCCCCACATGATTGGGGCCGCCCTCAAAATCAAGCAATACGTTCCAGGCGATCCAGGCCGATGCCCCCGCCGCCAGGTCACCGATAATCTCCGAGGCGTGACGCTCCGCGTGGGCCCAAGCGTCAATTTCGCCCTTCTCGAAGCCTTCCACGCAGGCCTCGGTCATGATTAGGGGGGTGTCAGGATAGGCTTCGTGCACCGCCGCGACGTTGCTATGGAGGGGAGCGGAGCCGCTCCAGGTTTCGTACCAATGAAAGCCTACCCCCCAGACGTCCGGGGCGCCCTCGGCGCCGCTGAGCAGGGCTCGAGCGCGCGCCGGAAGGAGATCCCGGTTGTGGTCCCAACCCAGCACCTTCAAAGCTCCGAAGCCCGCAGAAGCTAGGGCGGGGGCCAGGTGATTCCGCAGGAAGTCGCGCTCCTCGACGCCGTCCCAGAGCATGGACTCCCAGCGCTGGGTGGCGGCGGGCTCGTTCTGCACCGTGAGGCCCCAGAAGGGCAGCCCTTCCCGCGCCCACGCCCCCAGGAAGCGCGCGATGTAGCGCGCCCAGGTGTTGTGATGCTCAGGCCGTAGCCGGCCGCCTTCGAGCATGATGCCCGTGTCCTTCATCCAGCCCGGCGCGCTCCAGGGGCTCGCAAGAAGCTGGAGCCTTCCCCCGCTGGTCTTCTGCGCGGCTTGAATCATGGGAATGCGATAGCGAAGGTCCGGGGCAATGGAAAAGCTTTTCAGCTCGTCGTCGCCGTCGTCGCAGTAGGTGTAGCTGGCCGAGGAAAAATCGCAGCTATGGATAGACGTTCGGCAAAAGCGATAGCCGTTGCCCTCCGAGGGGCTCCAGCAGGCCTTCAGAAGGGCGCGCTGAGCCTTTTCCGGAAGCTTGGCAAAGACCTCTGCACTGGCGTCCGTAATGGCGGCGCCCATGCCCAAAAATCTTTGAAATCGATGGTCCGGGTCCAGAAAGAGGTGCGGAACGTCTTCCCGGGGCGGCGCCGCGGGCGTCAACGCGAAGGTGCCGCAGGCTTCTTTTGCGGCGTCCCGGTCCTGCCCGAGGCTTTCTAGCGCGAGGTGCCCCATGGTGGCCTCCTGAAAATTCCGTGCCTTGCCGCCAGCATCGGGGGGCGGTTTTTTGAAGCACTCGGAAGGCTATTGAGCGCTGAAATGACAGCGCTGTCAATTACCGCCCCCCTTCGGCGGAGGACTGCTCTAGGGACCGGGGATCGTGGCGCCTTTGCGCCGGGGCGTTATACTCCGGAGCTCCGGGCCTATAGCTCAATTGGTTAGAGCAGCGGACTCATAATCCGTTGGTTCCAGGTTCAAGTCCTGGTGGGCCCACCATCCTATGAACGCCATGCCTCGGCCAGAAAATCGGTCATGATATCGAGCACCGCCCGCACCATGGCGTCGCCGTCAGCAGTGGCACAGCCTCGTCTCCTACGCCGGCGATCACGTCGCCCACGAAGAGATCAGCGTGCAGAAGGTCTAGCGCTAGCGGGGGCTCATCATCGGCTTCGAGGCCCAGCGGCGTCGCATTGCAGAGCACCTGGAACGCGGACGGATCGGGCGTTTCGACGGCTTCGATCATCCCGGGCAGACCGTCTAGGCGCCGTATAAGGTCCTTGGTCCGGGCCTTCTCCGTATCAAAAATTGCTAGGCGAGCAGCACCGGCTTCGAGGAGAGCGACGGCGATTGCGCTGCCAGCGCCTCCGGCGCCCAGGAGGAGGATGTCGGCGCCCGCGATTGTGGCACCGTGGTCCGTCAGTGCCTTCAGGAAAGCCTCTCCATCGGTGCTATGGCCATGCCAGCTGCCGTCGGGGTTTCGGCGAAGCGCGCTGACCATTCCCGTTCGCTGCGAGGTTGGCGAAAGGGTTTTGCAGAACGCCGTGGCGCAGGTCTTGTGAGGCATGGTGATACATACCCCATCCACGTTTTTCGCCGCCCCGAGCCCCGCCATGGCCGCGGAAAGCTCCGGCGGGGTAACGGCCATGGGGACGCACAGCGTGGCCATGCCCCGCTCTTGAAAATAGGCGCTGAACCAGCTCGGTGCCCGCGCGTGGTCAAGGGGGTCTCCCACAATAGGGAAGAGGCGTGTTGTTCCGGTGCAGTGCAGGCCGACGGCGTTCGCATCGGCGGTCATCCTTGGCGTTCCCCGGAGAGAAAACTCCCCGCGCGGAGGGCCTTCCTCCGCCTTAGGTAGGCAAGGCTGAAAAAGGTCCTGTCGAGGGGTAAGTGGCCAACGTTGCGAACCATGCTCCAGGCAAGGAGCACCACAAGGCTCCGGCCGAGAAGCGCAGGGAAGAGAACAGCGGGAACGCTGGTGCTTTGAGCCAGAAAAAAGAAGGGAATATCAAAGAACATATTGAGGGTGGTGACGAGGGCGAAGGCTGTAAAGGCCTCTCGTTCCCAGCGCCGTCTCAGCCAGCAAAAGGACAGCAGCCCAATCCAGAACGGCACCCATAGGGCCCGTGCGGTGGTGATGCCTGCGGTGCGGCTAGGGTCAAGGCCCGAGTTTTCGTAGAAGCTCGCTTCGGGAAAGCCCAGGCGAAAAAAGTAGAACAGGCCGATTAGCAAAGCCAGGTGCAGGCGCCCGAGGAACAGCTCGTCGATGGGGCGCCTTCCCCAGGCTGCCTGGAGAACGGAGCTGAGTCGCCCGCGCTGCGCCGGGCGCAGGGTGCTGTTGAATAGGGTTTCGTAGCGGCGCGTGAAGGCCATTAAGGTAACGATTAGGGAAAGCTTTCCCATGGCGGCGAAGAGGGCGACCTGGGGGATCAGGGAGAGGCTGCTTGCGCCCACGGCGAATAAATCAAGGGCTAGGGTTGCGGTGAGATAGCCCGTTAAGAGAAAGGCGGCCCCCCGCGTGCCTCGGTTTAAAGTGTGCGTAAAGGCGAAGCTAAGGGCTAATACGATGATAAGCAGGCTTCGCCAGAGCAGCTCCTGGGCGCCACCGAAGAGGTAGATGCCGGCCCTTAGCGTGTCGATGCCTTCAAGGGTTGCGATGAGATCCTCAAGTCCCAGTACTCGCGCAGCGCCTAGGGCCAGCGCTGGGAGGGCGCTCACGACAATAAAAAGGCTTGTGGCCCAGGCGCCGAGAATAAAGCGGAGGCCTATGGACGCCTTGGGTGCCCCTTGCTGAGCAATGGCGCCCAGGGCCTCCAATTCCTCCCTCGACAACGGGGGAAGGTCACGTTGGGTGGTCATGCTGGCTTCCCCTCCGCGGGCGTTGCCCCCCGCAATGCGAAGTCAAAGAGAAGGCCCACCACGCTTAAGCGAAGGAGCAGCATCAGCGCAAAGAGCGCTGGGGCGCTGCTCGCGGTGGCCATGAGATAGAGGGGAATGTCGAAGCCGAGGTTAGCGAGGGACACGAATGCAAGGCCTGCCATCACGGTGCGGAAATGCCAGTCTCGAGCCCAGCTGACGAGCCCAAGGATCGTCAGGCCCAGGACGAAGAGGGCTCGCCAACTGAGAGCGCTGTCGATGAACACAAGATCATGGCTGGGAACCTGCGGCGTAAGGGCGGGAATGAGAAAATGACCCTTCGCTACCAGGGCGATCATATAAAGCGCCGAGCATCCCAGGAGGACCAGCACCCGTGCATCGAACGGTGGCAGGCCTCGGGTGCCGTTTTGCCAAGTTAGAAACCGATTGGGTTCTCCCTCGTAGGTGAGAAGGGCCAGCAGGCTTCCGAGGCCTGCCAAGCCTCGGGTGAGCATGTCCCAGGAAAAACCTACGGAGGGTTCGGGCTTCAACGTGGGTGCGCCAAGAGCCATATCAAGGATCACGCTGCCGACCAGGAGGAGCGTCGCCGCTGCCAGGGCGGGTCGGACAAAGCGACGAAAAAGCACTGCGGGGCCAACCAAAAACGCGAGGGCGAGCCACATCAGGTTTCGCTGGATGACCAAGCCAGGGGGGTAGGGAAGGGGCTCTAGCGTCCCCAGGGCAAGGTAGGCAAAGGCGCCCTGCGTTTCCGAGGCCCCTGCGAGCCAGGCATTGAGCGCGAAGAGCAGTTCAAGGCCGCAAAAAACCAAGGTCGCGACCATCGCGGCCCCCGCCGCTAGGGCCCGAGGCACAGCATTGTTGTTGGCCATACTCGCCCTTACCTGGGACTAGTCGCACCAGTGTAGTGCGCTTTTCTGTGTGCGCATAGAGTCATTAATTTAAGAAAATTTATGCCCTTAGGCTTGCTTTGGGCCCACTTGTCGCGGGCGTGTCGAGTCGATTCGTTGTAGATTGAATCGCAGCTAAGGTCCGCAGAGATTGAGCGATGTTTGAAACGTGGGGGGTTAGATCGGGGCACTTTATCGACGGTGCCTGGGTGCCCGGGCAGCCGGGTTTGGACGTGTTCTCGCCGATCGACGAAGCGTCGCTGGGGCGTATCGCGGAGGCCACGGAGGAGGAGGTCGGCGCTGCGGCGCAAGCCGCCGCGGCGGCCTTTCCCGCTTGGGCTGCGCTGGGGGCAGAGGGCAGGCTTCCCTATCTCCTTCGCTTTGCGGAGGAGATCGGTGCCCGCACCGATGCTTTGGCCACCGTCGAGGCTCTTGATGCGGGCATTCTCGAATCGCGCATGCGCCACGGCATTGTGCCCCGGGCGCAGCTGAATATTCGC
>RGAU01000110.1 GCA_009919975.1 Gammaproteobacteria bacterium | reverse complement strand
GCCGCCCCGGGGGGAAATCTACGATCGTAAGGGTCGGCTGATCGCGGGGAACCTGCCGGTTTTCTCCCTCATGGTGGTGAAGGAGCGGGTGGAAGATCTTGGGGCGACGCTCACCCTTCTAGAGGCGCTTATTGGCCTCACCGCGGAGGAACGGGAGGCCTTTCAGGGGCGCCTCGCCCGCCGTCGACGACCCCTGGAGCCAGTGACCTTGCGTCTGCGCCTCGACCCGGAGGCCATGGCCCGGGTGGCCGTGAACCGCCATCGCCTACCGGGGGTGGAGATCGAAGCGGGGCTGCTGCGTCATTACCCGGAGGGGGAACTGTTCGCCCATGCCGTGGGGAGCGTACGCCGTCTGTCCGAAGCGGATCTACAACGGGTGGACCCCATTGCCTACAGCGCGACGCGCTTTATTGGTCGTCTGGGCGTAGAGGCCCACTACGAGCGCGCGCTGCATGGCGCCGTGGGGCATGAGCGGGTGGAAACGGACGCCCGCGGGCGCATCACCCGCACCTTGGATCGAACGCCCCCTCGGGCGGGCCACAATCTGACCCTGCACCTGGATCGGGACCTCCAGGCCGCGGCTGTCGCGGCCCTGGGTGGGCGCCGGGGCGCCGTGGTGGCTCTCGATCCCCGCACCGGGGGCATCCTGGCGCTCGCGTCCACCCCGTCCTACAACCCCAACGATTTCATCTGGGGCCTCGACGCCAAGGGCTATGAAGCGCTCCAGCAGGACCGGGACCAGCCCCTCTTCAACCGTCCCGTGCGTGGGCAGTACGCGCCCGGTTCCACCTTCAAGCCCCTCGTGGCCCTGGCAGCGCTTACGGAGGGGGTCACGGACTGGGAGCGCAGTCTGAAGGATCCGGGCTATTACCAATTGCCCGGGCAAAGCCGAAAGTACCGCGACTGGAGCTGGACCGCAGGCGATGGCGGCGGGCAGGGCGTCGTCGATCTTCGCAAGGCCCTTTACCGGTCGTCTAATACCTATTTCTTTGATCTAGGGGCCCGCCTCGGGCCCGAACCCATGGCCTCCGTGGCCCGGGCCTTTGGCCTTGGCAGTGATCGCTCCGTGGATGTGTTTGGGGCGCGCTCGGGCCTGGTCCCCGACGGGGGCTGGAAGCAGCAGGCCCAAGGTCAGCCCTGGTATCCCGGAGACTCCCTCAATTACGCGATTGGTCAGGGCGCGCTGCTGGTAACCCCGCTCCAGCTCGCCACCGTGGCCGCTACCTTAGCCAATCGCGGCCGTCCCGTGCGGCCCCGTTTCCTCATGGCCAGCGATGCGAGGCTCCCGGAGCTGGCACCGGCGCCCCTGCCGCCGCTTGATCAGTTCTCCCAGACCGACTACGCCGGCGTCATTGAGGCCATGGAGGCGGTGGTCCATCGAGGGAATCAGCGCTTCGGAGAGAACGGGACGGCCTGGGCCTACATTGGGCAGGACATCCCCTACCGCATGGCCGGGAAGTCCGGCACGGCGCAGGTGGTGGAAATCCCCCAGGGCGAGGAATACGACGAGGATGCGCTTGAAGAGCGGCAGCGTAAGCACGCTTGGTTTATGGCCTTCGCGCCCGTGGAGGCGCCGGAGATCGCCGTGGCGGTGCTCGTGGAGAATGGCGGTGGGGGATCGCAAATTGCCGCCCCCGTGGCCCGGGCCGTCGTCGATGCCTGGCTTTTGCCGCAGGCTCCCCAGGTGGCGCAGCAATGAGCGCTGCTGATTTTCGCCGCACCCTTAGCCGGGATGACGGCTTTGATCGCCGGCAGCGCTGGCTACGGCGGCTCCACCTGGATTTGCCGCTCTTAGCGCTGGTGTTGCTCACCGCGGCCTACGGCTTGGTGGTGCTTTACAGCGCGCTGGACCGGGATTGGGTGGCCTTCCAAGGGCAGCTGTCGCGCTTGGCCCTAGCCTTTGTGGTGATGCTGATTGCGGCTCAGCTGGACCTCGCCATGCTGCAGCGCTGGGCCCCCGTGCTCTACGGTCTCGGTATGGTCATGCTGGTGCTCGTGCTCCTGGTGGGGGTTCAAGCGAAGGGGGCGCAGCGGTGGTTGGGGGTGCCTGGGCTGCCGCGTTTCCAACCCTCCGAGCTGATGAAACTGGCCGTGCCCCTCATGGTGGCCTCGTTCCTGGCCGATCGCCCCCTGCCGCCCACGGCAAAGACCGTGGTTTCGGTGCTGGCGCTGATTGCGGCCCCCGCCCTGCTCATCGGCCTCCAGCCCGATTTGGGGACGGCGATTTTAGTGGCGGCGGCGGGCTTTGCGGTGCTCCTGCTGTCCGGTCTGTTTTGGCGCTGGGTGCTCCTGGCCGGGCTGCTTGGGCTCGCCGCCCTGCCCGGGCTCTGGATGGTGATGCGAGATTATCAACGTCAGCGCGTGCTTACTTTGCTTGACCCCGAGAGCGATCCCCTGGGGGCAGGGTGGAACATCATCCAATCGAAAATTGCCATTGGCTCGGGAGGGCTTTTCGGAAAGGGGTTGTTTGAGGGGACCCAATCGCACCTGAACTTCCTGCCAGAAAGCCACACGGACTTCATCATGGTGCTGGGCTTGCTAACGCTCTATTTCCTGCTGCTCACCCGCGGCCTCTATATCGCCACCCAGGGCCGGGATACCTTCGCCCGCCTGCTGGCCGGCGGCCTCACGCTCACCTTTTTCACCTATCTCTTTGTTAACGTGGCCATGGTGTCCGGGCTGCTCCCCGTAGTGGGTGTGCCTCTGCCGCTGGTGAGCTACGGCGGCACCTCGGCCTTGACCCTGCTGGCGGGTTTTGGGGTGCTCATGGCGGTGGCGACCCAACCCAAGCCCTTGGCGGCTTAAGGCCTTTGGAGTCTTGATGAATCGATGGCGATGCGCGCTACTGGTCCTCACCATGGGGTGGGCACCGGTAATGGCGTCCGAGGCGGTCCCGGCGGGGTTTCCTCCCCAGGCGCTTGCGACCTTTCTGGAGACGGCCGAGGAGGAAACGGGCCTTCCTCGGCCCTGGCTGGAGGCGACCCTTCAGGAGGCTGCTTTTCAGCCCGACATCATTGCGGCAATTTCTCGCCCCGCGGAACGGACCCTCACCTGGGGGCAATACCGCGCACTGTTTTTAAAGCCCGATCGCATCGAGGCAGGGCTGGCGTTCTATGCGGCCCATCGTGAGACGGTGGACGCGGTGGCCGACGCCTACGGGGTGTCCTGGCCCTATGTGCTTGCCATCCTCGGTATCGAAACGCGCTACGGAAAATTCTTCGGCCGCTGGCGGGTGCTCGATGCTCTCGCCACCCTCGGCTTGGCCTACCCTCCACGGCAGGCGTTTTTTGCCGGCCAGTTGCGCGTTTTCCTTCAGCAGATGCATGCCGAGGGGCTGGATCCCACGGACCGCTATGGCTCCTACGCCGGAGCGATGGGCTACGGGCAGTTCATTCCCAGTAGCTATCGAGATTTTGCCGTGGATTTTGACGGCGATGGACGCCGGGATCTGTGGGCCGTGGCCGACGCCCTGGGAAGCGTTGCGAACTATCTGGCGGTGCATCGCTGGACCCCCGGCGCTGAAGCGGCGCGTCCCCTCCCGTCCGTTCCCGTGGCCGCCAAGGCTCTCCGGGCAACGGGGCTGGACCCCAGCACCACGGTTGGGGCCTTAAGGGCCTTGGGCGTGGAGGGCTTGGCCGGGCTTGAGGCATCTACCCCCGTGGCGCTGCTGGAAATGGAGGGAGAAGGGGGGCCAGAATGGATCGCCGGACTGCCGAATCTTTACGTCATCACCCGCTATAACCGCTCCTATCTCTATGCGCTTGCGGTGAATGACCTCGCCCAGGCCCTGGCCCAGGGCGCGCCGTGAAACGCCTGCTCGCCTATATGGTCTTGGCCATCGGGTTGTCCGCCTGTGCGGCGCCGGGCCTGCGACCGGAGCAGGACCGGGCCCCCCGGATCGTGCTTCCTGGCGCCCTTTCCCAGGAAACGCTTCAGCCCCGCTGGGAGCCCCGGGCGGCGGTGGGCAACCACTCTCCCTATCGGGTATTTGGGGTGGAGTACCGCGTACTTCCCTCCGCGGAGCAGTTTGAAGAGCAGGGCATCGCTTCTTGGTATGGCCGGAAGTTCCATGGCCGCCCGACCTCGAGCGGCGAGCCCTATGACATGTTTGCCCTGACGGCGGCGCACAAGCATTTGCCCCTACCGACCTACGTTCGCGTGACCCGGGAGGATACGGGGGCGTCCCTGGTGGTGCGGGTTAACGATCGGGGCCCCTTTCACGACGATCGCATCATTGACCTTTCCTATGCCGCCGCGCGACGTCTTGGCTTTCACGAGCAGGGCACGGCGCCGGTGCGTCTGGAGGCCCTGACCTTTCCTCCGCCTACCCCCGAGATCCCCAAGGCGCAAGCGCAGGCGGCGGGGCGGAAGACCCTCTGGCTCCAGGCCGGCGCGTTCCAGGATCGGGCCGCCGCGGCGGCGCTGGCGGCGGAGCTCAGCCCCCTGCTCACCCTCGCCGCCAGCCCCGCGCCCCTCTCCATTCGCCAGGACCCGCCGCCTTTTCATCGCGTTCGCATCGGCCCCTTTGAGGATCTGCAGGCGGCGGAGCGGGTGCAGGCGCTTTTAATGTTCTCTGATGTGCCGGCGACGCCCCTCCTCATCGAGGAGTAGGGGGATGGCCGTGCTAAACTTTGATAAAAGCCAGAACAGAGGAGCGTTGCCGTGCTGCGTAAGCTGCTGGGCCTGAGCCTATTGCTGTTGATTCCTGCCTTGCAGGCCGCGCCGGCGCTGGTGCCCCGGCCTCCGGCGCTGGCAGCGGCGTCGTGGATTTTGATTGAGGCCTCCACGGGGACGGTGCTGGTAGAGCATGAGGCCGACACGGCCCTGCCGCCGGCGTCCCTCACCAAAATGATGACGGACTACGTCGTTGCCGCGGAGCTCTCCGAAGGCCGGGCCACCCTCGACGATCTCGTCCCCATCAGCGAAAAAGCGTGGCGTATGGACGGCTCGAAGATGTTCGTCCGCGTGGGGGACCAGGTGCGCCTTGAGGATCTTCTCCGGGGCGTGGTTATCCAGTCGGGCAACGATGCTTCCGTGGCCCTGGCGGAGTACCTCGCCGGCGATGAGGCGGCCTTTTCCGACGTGATGAATCGGCAGGCGGCCCTTCTCGGTATGAAGAACTCCCGATTTCGTAATGCGACCGGCATGCCTGCGGAGGATCACCTCTCCACGGCCCGCGACCTGTCCCTCCTGGCCCGGCGTCTGATCGAGGATTTCCCCGACCATTACCGCTATTACTCGGAAAAAACCTTCACCTATGGGCAGGACTTCACCACTGGCGAGCCCATTACGCAGCGTAATCGCAACGAGCTGCTGTGGGTAGATGATTCCGTAGACGGTATTAAAACGGGCTATACGGCGGCGGCGGGCTACTGCCTCGTGGCATCCTCTGAGCGCGATGGGATGCGCCTCATTTCCGTAGTGCTGGGGACCAACAGCCCTGACGCCCGTACTCAGGAAACTCAGAAGCTGCTGCGCTACGGCTTCCGCTATTTCGAAAGTAAGCCCCTGCTTGCGGGCAGGGAACCCGCGCCACCGTGGCCTATGGCCTTGCGGAGGATATCCGTCTCACACTGCCCCGGGGCACCCACGAGGGCCTAGAAACCCGGATCACCATGATGGCACCCCTAACGGCGCCCCTAGCAGAGGGGGATAGGGTGGGCACGGTGGCGGTGTTGAATGGCGATGAGGTGCTGGTGGAGGCACCCCTTCAGGCGCTGCACCCGGTGGAGGAAGCGGGGTGGTTCAAGCGTCTGCTGCATACCCTACGCCTGTGGTTTGCGGGCCTCTTTGGCTAAGGCCGCTATGGATCAGGAGCCGCCGAAGATTGTTTTCCCTGCCCCGGCCTATCCGGTCAAGGTGGTGGGGGGCGCCGCGCCGGACTTCGAGGCCTTTGTGCTGGCGACTTTCCAGACCCACGCTCCGGAGGTGAGCGAAGCGCAGCTGAGCTGCCGACCCTCAAGGAACGGCCGTTTTCTTGCCGTCACCGTGACCTTTACGGCGCAGAGTGAGGCACAGCTGGCGGCGATTTTCGAGGCTTTGAAGGCCAGCGGTCGTGTCGAGCTCGTCCTCTGAGCTCACCGCCCTCTGGTGGGGGCGCCAAGCCTACGCGCCCATGTTTCAAGCGCAGCAGCGCTTCACGGAAGCTCGGGGGGCTGAAACGCCCGATGCCCTCTGGGCGCTGGAGCATGACCCTGTCTATACCCAGGGCCAGGCCGGGCGCGCCGAGCACGTGCTGGCGCCCGGCGCCATTCCGGTGGTGTCCACGGATCGGGGCGGGCAGGTGACCTACCACGGCCCGGGGCAGCTGGTGATTTACCTTCTTGTGGACTGCCGTCGCCGAGCCTTGGGCGTGCGGGCCCTCGTGGACGCCATTGAAGGTTCGCTAATTGACGCTCTGGCAAGCTGGGGAATCGAAGGCCACGCGCGTCGCGATGCCCCGGGGGTTTATGTGGGGGGGGCGAAGATTGCCTCCCTAGGGCTACGGGTAAGGCGAGGCTGCAGTTACCACGGTTTGGCGCTGAACGTGGCTATGGACCTGGCGCCCTTCGCAGGGATCAACCCCTGCGGCATGGCGGGCCTGGCGGTGACGCAAACTGCTGATCTGGGCGGTCCAGCGACGCCGGAGGCCGCGCTTGAGGGGGTGTTGCCGGCGTTGGCCTCACGCCTTGGGGCACCATGCCCTCGCTTAGCGCTTGCGCCCGCAGGCGGAGCACTGGGCGCGGCGCTTTAGGGCAAAGCGATGGAGCTCTAGGCTCAGGCCTTCAAAGGATAGGACCGCGCCGAGGGCGCTGGGCGCGTGGCCCGTCAGCCACTTCACCGCCTCCAAAGCCTGTAGCACCCCTAGGAGCCCCACCACCGGGCCGAGCACCCCCGCTTCTGCGCAGGCATCGCCGTCCTGCTCGGGCAGCTCCGGCCAGAGGCATCGGTAGCAAGGACTTTGTCCGTCCCGAGGGTCAAAGGCCATCAGCTGCCCAGCGGTGCGCAGGGCCGCGGCGCTGACCCAGCGCGTCCCCGTGCCTAGGCACACCTCGTTTAGCTCGTCGCGAATGGCGAAGTGGTCCGTGCAGTCGAGCACGAGGTCCGCTCGAGTCACGGCCTCCCTGAGCGCAGCCCCCGTGAGCCGGGGCAGGGCCTCTAGGGTGATGGCATGGTTTTGCGCGGCGAGGCGCGCTTTGGCCGCCACGCTCTTTTTCTCTCCAAGGTCCGCTTCGCTGTAGAGCACCTGCCGGGGCAGGTTGGATAGGTCGATGGGATCGTCGTCCGCCAGGAGCAGGGTGCCCACGCCGGCCCCTGCCAAATAGAGCGCGGCCGGTGCGCCTAGGCCCCCCAAGCCGAGAATGAGTACCGTGCTGGCGCCGAGCTGCTCCTGGCCTTCTAGGTCGATGGCGGGAAGCAGGAGCTGGCGGCTGTAGCGCAGGAGCGCAGCGTCATCCATGGGGTTGCCTCGCGAAGGTGGCTCGGGGGCGGCCCCCCGTGTCTCGCTCAAGAGCCAGTTCATCATAGCCCGCGCGCTGGAGCCGCGCAGCGAGGGTCACGGCCTGGCGATGGCCATGCTCAAGACCCAGCCAGCCGCGAGGGCGAAGGCGGCTGCGGGCGCCCGTCAGCACGCGCTCCAGGGCGTCAAAGCCCTGGTCCTTCGCAAAGAGGGCGAGCGCCGGCTCAAAGCGGGCCACGGACGGCGCCAGCTCCGGGTCCCCGGGAGCGATGTAGGGGGGGTTCGCGAGAATCGCATCGATGGGAAAAAGGCTCGATGGCAGCGCTTCATACCAGTCGCTCTCGAAGAAGGTGACTGCTAGGCCTAGGTGCTTGGCGTTTTCCTGCGCCACGGCAAGGGCGTCGGAACTGACATCGCTTGCGAAGACCGTGAGCTCAGGCCGGGCGGCCTTAAGGGCGAGGGCCAGGGCCCCGGAACCTCCGTATCGGGCCGGGGCAGGAGCGTCGCCTCGGTGACGCGAAGGGTGAGCCCGGCAAAGTCCACCACGCCCAGCAGTTGCCCAAGGGGGGCGCCCTCAGCAAGGCGGGCAAGGCCGTCTCGACAGGCAGTAAAGGCCTCTTGGGCTAAGGGCTCCCGGCCGTGGGCCAGAAGCCAGGTAGGGGAACGGTCGAGACGATGGGCCAGCAGGGCTCGCACCGCGCCGGGGTCGAGGCCGAGGGCTCGGCCCTCGGCGAGCAGGACGTCGACGGTGTC
>RGAU01000109.1 GCA_009919975.1 Gammaproteobacteria bacterium | reverse complement strand
CGCGGACGACCGGGCGTTCCTTGATGAGCTGGCCTTTCTTCAGCTTGAGGCCCAGGCCCTGTTTGATGATGGCGCGGCGGAAGAGGCCTTTGGAACCCTCGAGCTGGCGCTGGCGCTGGCCGATGACGTCCTCGGCCCGAGCAGTGAAGAAAGCCTGCGCTTGAGTCTGTCGCTCGGTGATCTTGCCCTTTTCCTCGGGGATCCACGGCGCGCCGAAGGGCTCTATGGCGCCGTGGTGGAGGGGGCATCCCCCGCCTTGGCACAGACCGCACGGACCCGGTTGGCAGAGCTCTATGAACAGGAAGGGCGCATGGCCGCGGCCGCCGCGGTGACCGAACAGGCTCTTGGCGCCGCGGAAGATCTCCTAGAACGCGCATCCCTCGCCGAGGCTCTGGGGCGGCGACTTGATCAGGCCGGGCAGCTCTCTGCGGGTTTGAGCGCGGTACAGGAGGCCTGCGATGCCCTGGCTGAAGCCGGCCATCCTCTTCTCGCTCCGGTGTTCCAGTGCCGCCAAAGCCGGATCACCATGCTCGCCCGAGGCGGGCGCTCCGGTGAGGCGCTTGAGGCCTTAGAGACCCTTCAGGCCCAGCGCGCGCAGCGCTTTGGTGGGCAAGCCCCCGAGAGGCTTCGCGGCGAGCTGGACCGGGCCAACCTCGAGCGGGCTCTGGGGCAGCGAGCTGCGGCGACGGCGCGCCTTGAAGCGCTGGCGTTAGCCCCGGGCTTTAGGGACGGCGCCCTTGGGGCCGAATTAAAGGAGGCGCAAGCGCGGCTTGCCTTCGATGCGGGGGCGGATCGGGAGGCGCTCGAGGCAGCGCAGGAAAGCCTGCGCCTTCGCGAAGCCCTGTTCGCAGACGATCATCCTTTGCTTTTGGAAACCAAGAACCTCCTAGCGGCCATCACGCTGCGCCTCGGGGATCGGCCAGCGGCGGAGGGGGCCTGGCGGGAGGTGCTCGCGGGCTTTGAGCGGCGCTACGGGGAGGAAAGCCTCGCCACGCTGACGGTGATGAGCAACCTAGGCATGCTCCTGGAGCAGGTGGGACTCTTTGATGAGGCCGAGCCGCTCCTCCGCGATGCCCTCGCCGCGGCGCGGAGCGTGCTCGGCCCGACCCATCCCCAAACCCTGACCATCATGAATAACCTGGCGCTGCTCCTGGAAAGTCAGGGCACCTTTGATCAGGCCGAGGCTCTGTACCTCGAGCCCCTGGAAACGCTTCGGGCGCTGGGCCAGGGGGAGCGGCCGGAAGCGCTCGCTATGGAAAACAACCTGGCCTATCTCTATCTGCTACAGGGGGCCGGAGCCGAGGCGCAGCGTCGCTTCGCCGGGCTTTTCGATCGCTTCTCCGGAACGCTGGGGCGGACCCATCCCGATACGCTCCGGGCGCTGAATAATCGGGGCCGCGCAGAAGCGCTCCTCGGCGATCTCGGAGCCGCGCGGCACAGCTTGCTTTCTGCCCTCGCGGGACGGGAGGCGCGCTATGGGCCCGTGCATCGGGATGTCATTCGCTCCCAAATCGACCTCGGGTCCCTAGAGGCGCAGGAGGGGGCCCTTACGGCCGCGGAGGCTCGGCTCCGGGAGGCTCTCAGCCGGGCAGAGCGTGGGCTTGGGGAAGCCCATCCCTATACCTTTGATGCACTCAATGCGCTGGCGGCGGTGCTGCGCCAGCAGGGTAAGAAGGACGCGGCCTTCCGCCTTCAGCGGACGGGCTTTGAGCGGCGCACGGCGTTCTTCCAGCGCGTGCTACCGGTGACCGGGGAAAACGCCCGGGAGGGCTACCTTCGTCTCCATCGCCCAGAGCTCGACGCGTTTCTGGCGCTCATTCCCAATCACCCCGATGAAGCAGAGGCTGGGCGTGCGCTCCTAGAGGTCAGCCTGGCGCGGAAAGGGCTGCTCCTGGCCATTGCCTCGGATATCGCACAAATCGCTTCCCTGGGCCTCAACCCCGAGCTCGCCGCGCTTACCGAATCCCTTGCGGACGCCAGGGAAACGCTGGCCCAGCTCACCCTGGGCGGGCCCGGGGAGGGCGACCCCCTCACGCACCTCGCCAAGCTTCGCGCGGAGGAGGGGCGCATCGAGGATCTGCAGCGAGCCCTCGGGCGGGCTAGTCTCCGCTACCAGCAAACCATCGAGGCGCCGACCATCGAGGAGCTTGCCGCCCGGCTGCCCACGGAAGGGGCAGCCCTCGTGGACTTCCTCGCCTATCGGGACGATGAGGGGACTCGTCGGCTCCTGGCTGCGGTGCTGCAGCGTGACTCCGAGGGGGTCATGGCGGTGCAGCCGATCACCTTTGCTCCCCTGGACAAGATCGAAGAGGGCATTCGCTATTACCGGGAGCTGATCCAGGACGAGGGCGTGGGCGATGACGAACTCCTCGAGGAGGGCATGTTCCTCTACGAGGACGTTTGGGCGCCGGTGGCCGAATACTTGAATCCGGATCTGCCCGTGTATCTCGTTCCCGATGGGCTGCTGAATATTTTGCCCTTCGACGCGCTGGTGGATGAGGATGAGCGCTACCTCCTCGAAACCCTCGATTTGCGCATTCTGTCTTCGATCCGCGATTTGCTGCCCAATCGCCTTCCCGCCGCGGCGGCGCCGCCCCTGGTGATGGCCGGGCCCGACTATGACACGGACGCCGTGGCGGACCCGGAGCAGCTGGCCCAGGCTCGAAGCCGCGCTGCGGGGCGCCCCGCGCCCATGGGAGGCCGCGCTAAGGAGGACGAGGCCTTGCCGGCTTCTCGCGCTGCCGTGGTGCTCGAATCTCTCCGAGCCGCTTCCGATGGCCTTCGGGGGTTGAGCTTTAGTCCCTTGCCCGGAGCCCGGCTGGAGGGAGAGCTGATCGTGCGCCGCCTCGGCGAGGAGGCCGGGACCGCGCCGGAAATTCTTACGGCCCTGGATGCCCAGGAAGCCGTGCTGGGTCAGTTGACAGCCCCTCCTGCCATTCTCCACCTCGCCACCCACGGCTTTTTCCTGGCGCCGGAGGAGAAGCTTCGCAAGCGCCTCATGAAGGCTCAGCGCTCTGCGGAGATGATCATCCCTCCGCCCGGGGATAACCCCCTATTGCGCGCGGGCCTCGCCTTCGCCGGCATAAACGAGAATGCCCCCTTCTTCGGTCAGCTGGATACGCGAAATGACGGCGTACTCACGGCCATGGAAGTGCTCGACCTGGATCTCACGGGCACCCAGCTGGCCGTGCTTTCGGCCTGTGAAACGGGGCTCGGGGAGATTCATGAAGGGGAGGGTGTGTATGGCCTCCGCCGGGCCTTTCAGGAGGCCGGAGTGCGGGAGGTGGTAACGTCCCTTTGGGAAGTGAGCGATGCGGGCACGCAGGCGCTGATGACCGCCATGTATGCCCGCCTCGCCGAGGGCATGGCGCCCCGGGAAGCGCTGCGGGAAGCGCAGCGGGAGCTGGCGGCTTCCCCGCGCTGGGGCTACCCCTACGTGTGGGCAGCCTTCATGATGGTCAGTCGATAACGCGCTAAACTCGAGCCAAGGTAACGGCTTTAAGGAGTGGAACGGATGAAACGAATTCAGCGTATGGCCTTCGCCCTCGTGCTCGGCCTCCTGGCACCGCTGGCGGCGCTGGCGGCGGGCCCCGTGGCAAAGCTGAGCCAGTTGGAGGGCACGGTGGAATTCAGTCGGGACGGGGCGGCTTGGGAAGTGCTCTCCCGGAACAAATACCTCTTCCCCGGGCACGAGGTGCGCACCGGCGCCGATGGCTCGGCGAAGCTCTCGAGTCAGGCCTCGGGGGAGATCCGCGATCTCGGCGCTTCCACCCACTTGCGGGTGCTCGAGGCCGGCATTGAGGTGCTCGCCGGCGCGGGGCTGGGGGCTTCGGGAGACGCGGCGGGGGGCTTCTGGCAGGGGGTCGAGAATAAGTTTGCCACCTCCCAGCGCTACACCACGGTGCGTCGCTCCGTGAAGAAAGCCGAGGATCTCCCGAAGATCGATACGGCACGAAGCCTCGTGCTGACCGCCGAGCACCCCGAGGTGGTGTGGTCCAACGCGGGGCCGGAATTCAGCTACGTGCTTCGCATCGGCGGCGAACGCTACACCGTCGCCCCCGCCTCCACTGCGGAAATGATTCGCTTCGCGGTGCCGGCGCAGCCCGCCGGAGAGTATGAGTACGAGATGCTGATCTATCTAGACGGGGAGGAGGTCTACGCCCCGCGGCGGCCGGGTACGCTGACCTGGCTCGGGGGCGCCGAGGCGGAGGCGGTGCATGCGGCGGTGCAGGCGCGGAAAGCCGATCCTAACCAGAACGACGTCTTTGCCCTCGCTGAGGTTTACGAGCAAGCGGGGCTGCTGGTGCCGGTCATGGACCTCTACCGGGACTTCTTTCAGGCCTATCCCGCGGAAAACGAGATGCGTCCGCTGCTGATCAAGGCTTATCACGACCTGAAGCTCATGGATCTTAAGGAAAAGGAAGCCATCACCTTTAATACCATTGAGATGGAACGCCAGCTCTAGCCACTGGCGTTGTAAGCGACCGGGGAGGGACGCATGGCAACTTTCAAAGGCCGCTGGGATTTTCTCCTGGCGGCAATTCTGTTTCTCCTTGCCATGGGGGCCCAGCGCCTCGATCTCTTCGCGGCCCTAGAACTACAAACCCAGTCCTTCCGGCAGATTCTCCGCATGGCCGACGCGGAGCGGGTGTTTCCGGAGGACAAGATCGTCTTTGTGAACCAGGACGAGGCCTTCTTCGAAGATTACGGCAGCTGGCCCCTCCGCCGCCTTGACCTGGCCCGGGTGGCGGAAAATGTGGAGGCCCTCGGGGGCCGGGTGATGGCCGTTGATAATCTGTTCGATTTTCCCTCCTCCTACGGGGAGGACGGCCCCACGGCGGAGAAGTTTGAGGGAGTGCCGGGCCTGCTCCTCGTGTCCCAGGGGGTGGTCGAAGACGGGCGACTCATCTACATCAAGCAGCCCGTGGAGCCCATCAACGGGGTTGCCCGCACCGGCTATACAAACGTGGAGTCTCGCAGCGGCTTAAGCGAGGTCATTAGTGATCTTCGCCTCTTCCCTGAGGCCATTCCCATGGAGAATGGCTGGCCCTTCGCCGTGCAGGCCGTGGGGCTCTACCTCGGGGAAACACCCAGCTATGATCGAGAGACTCGGGTGCTGAGCTTCGGTGATCAGCTCTCCGTGCAGCTGGATCAGAACCATCGCCTGGCTATCGATTTTCCCTCTTTTCCCGCGGGGGCTCAGGGCTATGTTGCGGACTTCGGCATTCCCGTGCTGGAAATGCTGCGCCTTGATGAGCTCGAAGAGGACGAGGCCTGGGAGCTGCGGTTCTGGGTGGAAGACAAGATTGTGATCCTCGGCGATACCTCGGAAGTTTCCCACGACTACTTCGAAACCCCCGTGGGGCGGCTTTATGGCGTCGAACTCATCGGCGCGACCATCGCGACGCTCCTCGCTGGGGGCGCCCTTCTGCCTGCTAGCTTTGTTATGGAGGCGGCGGTGGCCCTAGGGTTGCTTCTGGCTCTGGTGGGAACGGGGCTTTTGCAGAATCCTGCCGGGCGTCTGGCCGCGTCCCTTGCCGCCCTGGGCCTTTGGGCAGTCCTCGCCACCGTGCTCTATGTCGATCAAGGGGTCATGCTCTCCATGGCCTATGCGGGGGTCGCGGCGATATTGAGCATTGTGCTCATGAATATTCGCTTCTACCTCGTGGAGCGGGGGCAAAAGACCCTCATTCGTGATGCCTTTGGCCAGTACCTGTCGCCGAAGGTGGTGAATATTCTGGTGAAGGATCCCTCGCGCCTCTCCCTGGGCGGGGAACAGCGAGAAATGACTGCCTTTTTCTCCGACGTCGCAGGCTTCTCGAGCATCTCCGAGCAGCTCACGCCGGCGGGGCTTGTGGCCTTGCTTAACGAATACCTTACGGCCATGTGCGACATCATTGCCGAACACGAGGGCACGGTGGATAAGTTCGAAGGGGATGCCATCATCGCCTTCTGGGGTGCGCCTCTTGATCAGCCCGATCACGCCCTGAAGGCGTGCCTTGCGGCGATCGATATGCAGCGCTACATGGTGGACTACCGAAAGCGCCTTGAGGCTGAGGGCCGGCCCCTTCTGAAGGTCCGCATGGGGCTCAATTCTGGGCAAATCCTCGTGGGGAACATGGGCTCGGCGCAGCGCATGGATTACACCATCATGGGGGACGCGGTGAACCTTGCGGCGCGCCTCGAGGGCGTTAATAAGTTCTACGGCAGCGCCACACTGATTTCCCAGCATACGCAGCGCCTCGTGGGTGACGCCTTGGAAGTGCGCGAGGTCGATGTGGTCCGGGTGGTGGGGAAAAACGAACCGGTCACGCTCTTTGAACCCTTGGCCCGGGCCGGCGAACTTCGACCCGAGGAGAGCGCCCTGCGGGAGGCCTTCGCCGAGGCGCGAGGCCATTATCAGCGCCGGGACTTCCCCGCCGCCGTAGCGGCCTTCGAGGCCGTGTTGGCTAAGTTTCCCGGGGATGGGCCCTCGGAGACCTTGCTCGCTCGGAGTAAACTCTACGCCGAAGCGCCGCCGCCGGCGGACTGGGATGGGGTATTCCAGCTCACGGAGAAGGGCTAGGCGCGCACGCAGCGTTGGAGTGTTGCCATGGATGAAGCATTGCGAGGCGCGCCCGGTTCGCGCCATGCGGCCCTGGAGGCTGCCCTTATTGAAGCGCTGGCCCCGACCGTGCTCGAGGTTTTGAATGAGAGCCACAGTCATAACGTGCCGCCAGGCTCGGAATCCCATTTCCGGGTAACGGTCGTCAGTGACGCCTTCGCCGGGGAAAGGCTGGTGGGACGGCATCGAGCCGTAAACCGCGTCGCGGCGCCCTTTTTTGCGGAAGGGCTCCACGCCCTGGCGTTGCACACCTTTACCCCGGAAGAGTGGGCTCAGCGGAGTGGGGTCAGCGATTCTCCGGCGTGCCGGGGCGGCAGTGGGCGGTGACCCTACGCCGGCTCTCTGGACCGGCTTTGCCCTAGCGCCCCTCGCCGATCCCGCAGCCTTGGAAGCGGCCTGCCGCGGGGTGGCAGCCCCCGCCCTTCGGGGCACGTTGCACTTGGCGCCGGAGGGTCTGAACTTCACGCTCTGGGGGCCCGAAACGGCGCTCCAGGTGCTTTTCGAGCCCATCGATGCCACCCTGGGCGCTGATGCCTACCGGCTGCGGCGCCTTCCCGCGCCCCCGGAGGCACCCTTTCGGCGCCTCAAGATCAAGGCTCGCCGCCACCTTATCCCCCTTGAGGGCTACCCCCTGGAGGACCCCGGCACCCCCCGGCGCGTGGCGCCGGAGGCCTGGCACGCCGTACTCGATGATCCCACCATTCCCGTGATCGATTTGAGAAACGATTACGAGGTGTCCGTGGGCACCTTTCCCGAGGCGTTGAACCCAAGAACCGAGGCTTTTACGGACTTCCCGGCTTGGGTCGCAGAGCATCTGGACCCGGCGCGAGATCGCACCGTGGCCATGTTCTGCACCGGCGGTATTCGCTGTGAAAAGGCCGCAGCTTGGATGCGCGGCCAAGGCTTCGAGGCCGTGCTCGAGCTTGATGGGGGCGTGCTCGCTTACCTCGATGCCATTCCCGAGGCGGAGCAGCGTTGGAAGGGGGAGTGCTTTGTGTTCGACGAGAGGGTTGCCCTTACCGGAGCCTTGACGCCCGGGGAGACCACCCTTTGCCACGGCTGCCGGCGACCCCTGACGCCGAGGGATCGGCAGAGCAACAGTTTTGAAGCCGGCGTCAGCTGCCCTTACTGCATCGAATCGCTAACCCCGGCGCAGCGCGCCGCTCGGCGGGAGCGTTTCCGCCAGGTATCCCTGGCCGAGGCCCGGGGCGAAGCCCACCTAGCACCGCAACCGAAGAAGGATGAGAACCCATGATCGATGCGAAGCCCCTCGCGGGAGAGCGGATCCTGATTACCGGCGCCTCGAGCGGCCTTGGGGCCCACTTTGCGCGCCTGGCCGCGGACGCCGGGGCCGAGGTGGTCGTCGCGGCCCGGCGCGTGGATGCGCTGGACGCCCTTGTGGCGGAGCTCCGGGGTGTTGGGGGGGTGGCGGAGGCGCTGGCCCTGGACGTGACCGACAGTGCGTCCGTAGCCCAAGTCTTTGCCGCCTTGGAGGGGCGCTTGCCCACGGTGCTCGTGAACAACGCAGGCATGGAGCCCGGGGTGTTCTCCTTTCTCGATCTTGATGAAGGGGGATGGGATGCCACGATCAATACGAACCTTAAGGGCACCTGGCTCATGGCCCGGGCCGCGGCCCGGG
>RGAU01000108.1 GCA_009919975.1 Gammaproteobacteria bacterium | reverse complement strand
CCGAAGGCATCGGCGGAACGAACAATGGCGGAAAGGTTGTGGCCCTTGTGCACCGAATCGGTGAGCACGCGAAGGTCGGGCTGGCGCCGATCAAGAACGGATCGAATGCGTCTCGCTCGCTGCGGGGTCAAGGGCTCGCTCCGGCAAAAAAAAGGGGCGACACTATAAACCACCTCGTCACACTGCAGGACGCCATGGACACCTACCCTCACTATCCCGACCCCTGCGGCTGGAACGCCTTGCTACCGTCCCGGCCAGCGACCGCCCCTCTGGAAGGCGCTCAACAGGCGGCCGTGGTCATCGTGGGGGCGGGCTACACGGGGCTTGCGGCGGCCCGGCGCTGGGCCACCCTGCGCCCCGACGATGCGGTAATGGTCCTCGACGCAGCGACGGTGGGCGAGGGCAGTCCCGGGCGGAACTCAGGATTCATGCTCGAGATAGCCCTCGCCGATGACGCCGACGCCCAGGCCGTGGCCCGCATGAATGCCATGAACGCCCTCTGCCGAGACACCATGGGCGAGCTTGCGGCCCTCGTCGCCGAACACCAGATCCCCTGCGATCTCGAACACCGAGGGACCTACCGCGCTGCGGCGACGACCCGAGGCCTCGCCGGCCTCGCTGCCTACGAAGCCTTTCTGAAGGCGGCCCAGCTGCCCTACGAACGGCTCACCGGTGCAGACCTCGCGGCGCGCCTCGGCACAGCCTATTATCAAGGCGGCCTCTACTCCCCAGACTGCTACCTCGTGCAGCCCGCGGCGCTGATTCGCGGCTTGGCTGAAGCCCTGCCCCCATCCGTGCAGCTTTTCGAGAACAGCCCCGTGCTCGCGCTGAAAAAGAGCGCCGAGGGTTGGCGCCTCCACACCCCCGAGGGGGAAGTCCGCGCCCCTACGGTGCTACTCGCGAACAACGGCTACGCGGCGCGTCTGGCCGGGAGGCCCCTTGGCCGGGGCGTAGGCGCCGTCACCCCGGTTTTTACCTTCGCCGGGCTGACGGCCCCGCTAAAGGCCGAGGCTCGGGGCCTCCTCGGCTCGGATTCCAGCTGGGGCCTCCTGCCGGCTCACCGCCTGGGCACGACTCTCCGGCTCACGGCAGACCATCGTCTACTGGTCCGTAGCTTTTACGACGATCGCCTGCCCCCTAGCCCCCAGGCCTTCCAGACAGAGCTTCAGGACGCCCTAGATCGTCGTTTCCCGGCCCTCGCAGCCGAAGGCGCGACCGAAATCATGCACCACTGGAGCGGGGCGACGGGCATCACCTATAACGGCACCACCTTCTTCGGCGGCGTGGAAGACGGCCTCTATGCGGCGGCGGGGTGCAACGGAGGCGGGGTGGTGAAGGGCAGCCTCTTTGGGCGCCTTTTGGTAGATGAGGCGCTGGGATCGCTGGCGGTAGACGTGAAGGGGCTCTTCGGCGAGCCCCCCTGGCTCCCCCCCAATCCCTTTCGGCACTGGGGCTTTTCCTTTTTGACGCGGCGCTGGCGCCGGGAGGCCGGCGCCGAGCTCTAGGGCTTAGCCAATGAGCTTGATGGCCTCGGCCTGGATCTTTTCCTTCCAGAGCTTCGGTCCCGTTTCGTGGACAGAAACGCCCTTCGAGTCCACGGCAACGGTCACGGGCATATCCCGCACCTCAAACTCGTAAATCGCTTCCATGCCCAGCTCCGGGAAGGCCACAACCCGAGCATTGGTGATGGCCTTGGAAACCAGGTAGGCGGCCCCGCCCACGGCCATGAGATAAACGGCGCCATGCTTCTTGATCGCCTCCACGGCCACCGGGCCCCGCTCGGCCTTACCGATCATGCCCAGGAGCCCAGTTTTTTCGAGGATGAAGTCCGTGAACTTATCCATGCGGGTAGAGGTGGTGGGGCCTGCAGGACCGACCACCTCATCGCGGACCGGATCCACGGGACCCACGTAGTAGATGAACCGGCCCGCCAAATCGACGCCCTCCGGCAGCCCTTCCCCGCTTTCGATGAGGCTCTGCATGCGCTTATGGGCCGCGTCCCGGCCCGTCAGCATCCGGCCCGAGAGCAAAATGGTTTCCCCGGGCTGCCAGCTGGCGACCTCTTCCTTCGTCACCGTATCCAAATTCACCCGCCGCGCGGCTTCCCCGGCGCTCCAGCTGATCTCCGGCCAGGCGTTCAGGTCCGGGGGCGTCTGCAGGGCCGGGCCCGAGCCATCGAGCACAAAGTGCGCGTGGCGCGTGGCGGCGCAGTTCGGAATCATGGCTACGGGCAGGGAGGCGGCGTGGGTGGGGTAATCTAAAATTTTCACATCGAGGACCGTGGTTAATCCCCCAAGGCCCTGCGCACCGATGCCCAGGGCGTTCACCGCATCCATGATCTCCAGGCGCAGTTCTTCCACTCGATTAGCAGGCCCGCGAGTCCGGAGCTCATGGATGTCGATGGAACCCATGAGCGCTTCCTTGGCCATCACCGCCGCCTTCTCCGCCGTGCCACCGATGCCGATGCCGAGCATGCCCGGGGGACACCAGCCAGCCCCCATGGTGGGCACGGTTTTCACCACCCAATCCACGATGGAATCGGAGGGGTTGAGCATGGCGAGCTTGCTCTTGTTCTCCGAACCGCCGCCCTTGGCAGCTACGGCGACGTCCACCGTGTCCCCGGGCACAAGGGAAACGTGGATCACCGCCGGAGTGTTGTCCCTGGTGTTTTGCCGTGCCCCCGCTGGATCGGTCAGCACGGAGGCCCGCAGCACGTTGTCGGGATGGAGGTAGGCCTGGCGCACTCCCTCGTTGATCATGTCCTCGAGGCTTAAATTCCCTTCCCAGCGCACGTTCATCCCCACCTTCACGAAGACCGTGACGATGCCCGTATCCTGGCAAATGGGCCGGTGGCCCTCGGCGCACATGCGAGAGTTCACGAGGATCTGCGCCATGGCGTCCTTCGCGGCGGGGGAAACCTCGTGCTCATAGGCCGCATGCACAGCCTGGATGAAATCCAGCGGGTGGTAATACGAGATGTACTGAAGCGCATCGGCGACGCTTGCGATGAGGTCGTCCTGGCGAATGATGGTCATGGCACTCTTCCTCCCACCCAAAAGTGGACGCAAGCCTACCCCAAGGGGGGATGCGCCTAAAGAGGCGAGGGCCTTGCGCGGGCTGAAACAAGGGGCCACGGTAGGCCCTTACGGAAGGGGAGCCCTCGCCATGGCCGTTTTGCTATTTTCCCAACATCGCGTCACCGCAAAAGCGGGCTTTGAGCACTGGCTAGCCTGGTGGAACGGCGAAGGGCAAGGGCGGGCCAAGCCCCTGGGGGGTACGCTCCTCGCTGCCTACGAGGGGTCCGCTCAATGGACCCTGCTCACGACCTGGGCCGACGACGCCGCCGCCGGGGCCGCGGTGTCCTTGCTCCAAAGCGCACCGGCGGTGCTCAGCACCCAAGCCCTGCCGCTCCATGGCACCCCCCTGACCCAATGGCCCCGGGAAGGCTCTTGGCGCCTTGTGCTGGACGGAGCTCGGGAAGGCAGCTGGGCGGGCCCACGGGGTACGGGATGCTACGCGCTAAGATGGTGGCTACGCCCTGGATCGAACAGGGGACCCCGGCATTATGAGTGCCGTGCTCTAACCAGCTGAGCTACGTAGCCAAGAAGGGACGCGGATTCTCAACCCGCCCCCGCATTGTGTCAAGGGACGGGCTTAGACGTTGAAGCGGAAGTGGATCACATCGCCGTCCTTCACCGGATAGTCCTTGCCCTCGAGGCGCCACTTGCCGGCGTCCTTCGCCCCCTGCTCACCGCCGTGGGCGACAAAGTCCTCGAAGCCAATGACCTCGGCGCGAATAAAACCGCGCTGAAAATCGGTGTGGATGCGCCCCGCAGCCTCCGGCGCGGTGGCGGGCTTGCGTACGGTCCAGGCGCGCACTTCCTTCTCTCCCGCGGTGAAGAAGGTGAGCAAATCCAGCAGCCCATAGCCGCCGCGGATCACGCGATTCAGCCCCGACTCCTCAAGCCCCAGGTCAGCCAGGAAAGCTTCCGCATCCTCGTCGTCCAGCTCCGCAAGCTCCGCCTCCAGCTTTGCGCAGAAGGGGACGACCACGGCCCCTTCCTCCGAGGCCCGGGCTTCCACGGCCGCGAGCGCCGGAGAGCCGCTCGCCAGCCCGTCCTCGTCCACGTTCGCCAGAATCATCACCGGCTTCGCGGTCAGTAAGAACAGGAGCCGGAGCCGAGCCCGCAGCGCATCGTCAGCCTCGGCGAGCACCACCCGGGCAGGGGTCCCCGCTTCCAGGGCCCCCTGAATCTTTTCCAGGAAATCCGCTTCGGCCTTGGCGTCCTTGTCCCCCACCTTTGCCGCCCGGGATACCCGCGCCAGGGCCTTCTCCACGGTGTCGAGATCGGCAAGGAGCAGCTCCGTGTTGATCACGTCCATATCGGCGAGGGGGTCCACGCGCCCATCAACGTGGATCACGTTCTCATCGTCGAAGCAGCGCACCACGTGGGCGATGGCGTCCGTTTCCCGGATATTGCCCAGGAACTGATTCCCAAGCCCTTCTCCCTTAGACGCTCCGGCCACCAGCCCGGCGATATCCACGAACTCCATGGTGGTGGGCACCACGCGCTGGGGCTTCACGATCTTCGTGAGAGCGTCCATGCGCGGATCAGGGACGGGCACGACCCCCGTATTGGGCTCGATGGTGCAAAAGGGGAAGTTCTCCGCGTCGATGCCGGCCTTCGTCAGCGCATTAAAAAGCGTTGATTTGCCGACGTTGGGCAGCCCCACGATGCCGCACTTAAATCCCATGGCTTTATTTTCCTTCCGAAAGGGTACCTGGCCGGGTGGCCGAGTGTAGCGCCGTGGCCGCCCGCTCCCACTGCCCCGCGACCAGGGGCGGTAAGACGGCCCGAACCTCTTCAAATACGGTGGAAAGCACGTCCCGCTCCCCGGCTGGGGGCCGGGAAAGCAGATAGCCCGTCACGCGATCCTTATGCCCCGGGTGACCCACGCCTAGGCGCAGGCGCGCAAAGGCGTTCTGGCCTCCAAAGGCGTTGATCGTATCCCGCAGCCCATTATTGCCCCCATGCCCGCCTCCGAATTTAAGCTTGGCCACCCCCAGAGGCAGATCAAGCTCATCGTGGAAGAGCGCAATATTCTCGAGGGGAATGCGGTAAAACTGAGCCACCGCCAGCACGGCGCGACCCGTCGCATTGTAGAAGGTCTCGGGAATGAGGAGCCGGAGATCTTCCCCTCCGACGGAGGCACGCCCCAGGCGGCCGAAGAATTTTTTCTCCGCCTTTAGGGAGACGCCGAGGGCGGCGGCAAGGAAGGAGACGCAGTCCGCACCCGCATTATGGCGGGTCTGTTCGTACTCAGCGCCGGGGTTCCCCAGGCCCACCAGCAGGCGAATCGCTGTGCTCATGGCCCTGGGCCCCCGTCATGCAAGGGGCCAGAGCCCCGAAGGGGCCCTGGCCCTTCGGCCTTAGCCTTCTTCGCCGCCGTCTTCGGCGGGCGCAGCCTCACCGTCCTCGGCAGCCTCCGCCGCGGCACCACCACGCGCCGCAACTACGGACACGATGGCTTGGTCGTGGTCACTGCCCTGGGCCAGGGCGGGGATCGTTACCCCTTCCGGGAGGACAATATCCGTTAGATGCAGGGAGGAACCCGCCTCAAGGGCAGACACATCGATTTCCAGATACTCGGGAAGGGCCGCCGGCAGGGCCGTCACGGTCACTTCGTTCATATTCTGGCTCAGGCGACCACCGGCCTTCACACCCACGCAGTCCTCTTCCCCCACAAGGTGGAGCGAGAGATTCACGGTCAAGGGCTGATTGGCGTTCACGCGCAGAAAATCGATGTGCATGATGTCGCCGCGCGCCGGATGGCGTTGCAGGTCCTTCACCACCGCGGCGATCTTCTTGCCGCTGAGGTTGAGCTCTAGCACCTGGGAGTAGAAAGCTTCAACGCCTTCAGCCTTAGCCAGTTCCCGAGCTTCGAGGGACACGGATTGGGGTGCTGCTTCCCCCCCATAGATAATACCGGGCACACGCTTTTCCAGACGACGCAGGCGGCGGCTCGCACCCTTCCCCACATCTTCCCGTGGCTCGGCGTTCAAAACCAATTGGTCGGTCATGACAACACCTCTCTAACGGGGGAGCGTTATCGCCCCGGCGCGACCACCGAGGGCACTCCCCTTGCCCGCCCGGAATTGGGCCTTGGGCACCATGCGGCGCAGCTAGCGCCTAGCCGAAGAGTTCGCTAATGGACTCTTCGTTGCTTACGCGGCGGATAGACTCCGCCAGCAGCTCATCCAAGGAGAGCTGCACAATCTTTTCGCTGCCTTCCCCTTCCGGACTCAGGGGAATGGTGTCCGTGACTACCAGCCGATCGAGCACGGAGGCCTCGATGCGCGCCACGGCCCCGCCGGACAACACGGGGTGCGTGCAGTAGCTCACCACGGACTTCGCGCCCATGGCCTTTAGGGCTTCCGCCGCCTTGCACAGGGTTCCGGCGGTGTCGACGATATCGTCGACCAATATGCAGCTTCTCCCAGCCACGTCGCCGATGATATTCATCACCTGGGCTTCGTTGGCCCGGGGGCGCCGCTTGTCGATGATGGCAAGGTCCGCATCCTCAAGCTGCTTGGCGATGGCTCGGGCCCGCACCACCCCGCCAATATCGGGGGAGACCACCACCGGATCCTCGTAGCCTGCCGCGAGGGCATGCTCCACCAGAACCGGCGAGGCGTACACATTGTCGACGGTGATGTTGAAGAAGCCCTGGATCTGGTCCGCATGCAGATCCACCGTCAACACCCGGTTCACCCCTGCCGTGGCGATCATATCCGCCACCACCTTCGCGCTTATCGCCACTCGCACGGACCGAGGCCGGCGATCCTGGCGGGCGTAGCCGAAGTAAGGCATCACCGCCGTGATCCGCCCCGCGGACGCGCGCTTGAGCGCATCCGCCATGATCAGGAGCTCAAGAATGGCATCACTCGTGGGCGCGCAGGTGGACTGGAGGATGAAGACGTCCTGACCTCGGACGTTCTCCTGAATCTCCACATCGACTTCGCCATCACTAAAACGTCCCACGCGAGCTCGACCCAGGCTATAGCCGAGACGGTCCGCAATCCGCTGGGACAGCTGAGGGTTGGCGTTACCCGTGAACAGTTTCAGCTTAGACACGGGCGACCCCTCAACTCGCGCCGAAGGCGCCGAGATATGGCTGGGGTGGCAGGACTCGAACCTGCGAATGCCGGAATCAAAATCCGGTGCCTTACCAACTTGGCGACACCCCAATAAAACGTGTTTCGAAGCCCTAGGCTTCGGTGCTCTTTCCTTCCGCCCGCTCCGGGCTTTCCGCCAGCGCCCGCACGGCCCATGCCCGCCAGGGCTTGGGCACTGCCGCGGCGCAGGCTTCGGCGGCGCCTCGCGAGGGCAGGGGCACGAAGAGACAGGCGCCCGTTCCCGTGAGCTGCGCCGGCCCGAAAGCCGAGAGCCAGGCCTGTGCCCGCCCCACTTCGGGGTACCGGGCTAGCACCGCCGGCAGGCAGTCATTATGACCACCGCCGTCGAAAAAGGCGGGTATTCTGCTGAGGGGGGTATCCCGTGTCAATTCCGGCGCGGAAAAGATTTCCTTTGTCGGCACGGAAACTCCGGGATGAAGCACCACAAGATGGCGCTCCCCCGTACCCAGGGGGGTGAGGCGCTCCCCCACCCCCTCAGCCCAGGCCGTCTGCCCATGCACAAATACGGGTACGTCGGCGCCCAGCCGCGCGCCCAGTTCCGCGAGCAGGGCCCGGGAGGCCCCCAGACCCCAAAGCTGATTAAGGCCCAGGAGCGTAGCCGCGGCGTCGCTCGAGCCGCCGCCGAGCCCGCCACCCTCGGGGATGCGTTTCTTCAGCGTCAGGGTGGCGCCGTAGCTCACCCCAAAATGGTCCTGCAGGGCCCGCGCTGCGCGGAGGCAGAGGTCGTCCTCGCCCCCAGGCTGATCGCTATCCGGAGAAAAGCCCAGGGTTGCGCTGGGGCGAAGGGTGAGCTCGTCACACAGATCAATCAGCTGAAACACCGTCTGCAATGTGTGGTAGCCGTCGCTCCGCCGCCCGGTGATATGCAAAAACAAATTCACCTTAGCGCAAGGATGCAGGGTTAGGGCTTTGGTCATGGCGTGCGCTCCCAGCGATAGGGTGCCAGGGTGAAGGTGGTGGCGCCCTGGGTCAGGATCACTTGCTCCGGCCGCCCCGCGGCGTCCTGGCGAAAGCGCACGGCCCACCCCGCCTGCTCAAAGCGTCCCTCGCCCCGGCCCCGCACCGCACCATGCCCTGGCGAGGGCTGACCAAAGAACCAGTGGGGTAGCGCGCTGAAAGGGGGCGGCCGGGCCATCCAGCCCGCCAGCAGGGCGTCGGGCGCCACCACCTGT
>RGAU01000107.1 GCA_009919975.1 Gammaproteobacteria bacterium | reverse complement strand
CGCAGGCGCTGAAGATTTGGGGCCAGTGCGCGCGGCGCCACGAGGCTTTCGTCCGTTCGCATTTCACCCCCCCTCTGCTAGAGTACGGCGCCGCTGCTTTATTCCCTTCTACAGGACGCGTTATGACCACCGCCGCATTGTCCATTGCTGGCCTAAGGAAAGTCTATGCCGACGGCTTTACCGCGCTAAAGGGCATCGATCTTGAGGTAAAAGAGGGCGATTTCTTCGCCCTGCTCGGGCCTAACGGCGCTGGCAAGTCCACCACCATCGGCATCATCTGCTCCCTCGTGCGTAAGACCGAAGGGGCCGTAAAAATCTTCGGCATCGACGTGGACAAGGACTTTGCTGCGGCCAAGCGCCTCATTGGCGTGGTGCCCCAGGAATTCAATTTCTCCATCTTCGAAAAGGTGGGGGATATCGTTGAGGTGCAGGCCGGCTTTTACGGCCTATCCCTTCGGGATGGGGCGGTGAATACGGAGAAATACCTCAAGCGCCTTGGGCTCTGGGACAAGCGCAACGCCCAGGCGCGGCACCTTTCTGGGGGCATGAAGCGGCGCCTCATGATTGCCCGGGCGCTGGTGCACGAACCCCGGCTGCTGATCCTCGATGAGCCGACGGCGGGGGTGGATATCGAAATCCGCCGGTCCATGTGGGCCTTTTTGGAGGAGATGAACCAGGCGGGCACCACCATCATCCTCACCACCCATTATTTGGAAGAGGCCGAGTCCCTGTGCCGCAACATTGCGATCATTGATCACGGGGAAATCGTCGAGAACACCTCCATGCGGGCGCTTTTGGGGCAACTCACCACGGAAACCTTCGTGGTGGATTTGGCGCCGGAGGTGCCGGGCTTTGCCTTCCGCCAGGTGGATGCCCAATGCCTTGAGCTCGATTTGACCCGGGGCCAACATTTAAATGCGGCCTTTGCCGCCCTCGATAGCGCTGGGCTGAAGGTGATGAGCCTGCGCAACAAGAGCAATCGCCTAGAGCAGCTGTTCGTGAGCCTCACGGCCAGCGAAGGCAGCGTGGAGACCCTCGTTCATGGCTGAGTCCACCCCCCACCTTTCCCCCGCGGAAGCCAAGTCCACCCTGAGCGCTGACTGGGTTGCCTTTCGCACCATCGTGATCAAGGAGATCCGTCGCTTCCTGCGTATCTGGCCGCAGACCCTGGTGCCGCCGGCGATCAGCATGGTGCTCTACTTTCTGATTTTCGGAACCTTCATCGGCAGCCGGGTGGGGCAGATGGGAGGGCTGGATTACATGGCTTTCATCGTGCCCGGGCTCATCATGATGAGCGTGATCACGAATGCCTATTCGAACGTGGCCTCCTCTTTCTACTCCACGAAGTTCCAGCGCAGCATCGAGACCATGCTGGTGGCGCCCATCCCCAACGGGGTGATCCTGGCGGGCTTCGTGGCCGGGGGCGTGGCCCGGGGCCTTTGCGTGGGCGCCATTGTCACCATCATGGCGGGCTTCTTCGTGGACTTTACGATCCACAGCTTTGCCCTCACCGTGGGCATGATTCTCATGACCGCCGTGCTCTTCTCCCTGGGGGGCTTCATCAACGCGGTATTCGCCGACAAGTTTGACGATATCTCCATCATTCCTGCTTTCGTGCTCACGCCCTTGACCTACCTTGGAGGCGTGTTCTACAGCCTTGATCTGCTGCCGGACTTCTGGCGCACCGTCTCCTACTTCAATCCCATCGTGTACATGGTTTCGAGCTTCCGCTACGGCATCTTTGGGGTCAGCGGGGATGTGCCCGTTTACCTGTCCGTGGCCGCTATCGGGGGCTTCGTGGTGCTGTTCTGGACCCTTTCCCTCATGCTGCTCAATCGCGGAACGGGCATCCGGGCCTAGCATGGCGGGGCCGGTCGCCGGGGACGTTGCAGGAAGCCCCCTTGGGCGCGAGCAGGACTACGCCGGAGGCTACGATCCCTCTCGCCTCTATCCCATTGCCCGCGCGGACAGCCGCAGCACCCTTGCCGCCGCGCCAGCCCGGGGGTTCCACGGGGTGGATTGGTGGACGGCCTTCGAGCTGTCCTGGCTCGACGGGGAGGGACGGCCCCAGATCGCCGTGGGGCGCTTCGCCGTGCCTGCAGACAGCCCCTGCATCGTCGAATCAAAATCCCTGAAGCTTTACCTCGGCGGCCTCTATAACGTGGCCTACGAGCGTTGGGCTGCCTTAGAGGCGGTGCTGGCGGCAGATCTCTCCGCGGCCGCTCGCGCCCCCGTGGGGGTGACCCTTGAATCTGTCGACGCCTTCGAGGCCCGGGGCTTTGATCGCTTCCTAGGCACCTGCGTCGATTCCGCTCCCCTTCGGCAGGACGCGGGATTGCTCGCGGCGGAAGGGCAGGCAACAGCGCCGGTGCGTCAGCGTTTCCACAGCCACACAGCCACCTGCTCCGGAGCCTCTGCCCCGTGACGGGCCAGCCCGATTGGGGTTCGGTGGAGCTGCTCTTTGAGGGCCCGGAGCTCGATCCCGCCGGGGTGCTGGCCCTGGTGCTCGCCCAGCGCGAGCACAACGGTTTTCACGAGGCGACAGTGGAGCGGCTTTATGCGGCCCTCGAGGCCCTTCCTGGCGCCGCCTATGTGGCCGTACGGGCGGCTTACTGCCGCCGCGGGGGCATCGATATCACCCCGTGCCGAGCGTCGGCGCCGACGGCCTTCAGTCCCCTGCGCCTAGCGCGCCAGTAGTCTGCTCCCGGGCCCGCAGAGCCTCGACGATTTCTCCGTGCTTCTCCCGGGTCATGGGGTAGGTCAGGAGGGGAAGGGCGGCCAGCAGTAACCCGCCAGCCGTCCCTAAGGCGTAGGTCAGAAGCAGCCCGTCCAGGGCCGCGCTGTCGTTCTGCGTGCCGGGCACAAAGCCAAAGGCCCAATCGAGAATGGTGAAGCTAAGCCCTACCCCCAGGGCGGCCCCCAGCTTGTTGGTGGTGGTGAGCAGGGCGAAGTAAAGCCCGGCCCGCTTTTGTCCGCTCTTAAGCTCATCCTCGTCCGTCAGGTCCGCCATCATGGACCGCAGGAGCGTGGGGGCGGCTCCAAAGGCCAGCCCAAAGGCGATGGTGAAGCCCCAGAGCCCGAGTACGCTTTCTGGCGTGGCCGTGGCGATGAGGATGAGGTTCACCGCTGCTGCGTAAACCAGCGCGCCCTTCAGGGTGCGATCCTTCCCGTAGCGATAGGCCAGGCGCAGCCAGAGGGGCATGCAGAGAAAGCCTGCGAGGAAGTAGAAAAGTAGGGCCAGGCTAGCGTGGCTCGGCAGACGAAAGTAGGCGATGGCAATATAGAGCGCCCCGGACACGGCCGTACCCAGCCCTGCCAGCAGATCGGCGGCCAGGAGCCGCCACAGCAGAGGGTTTCCGACTAAAAGCTTCAGCGCAGCTTTCAGGGGCAGGGACGACTGGCTTTTCTCCCGGGAGTCGGGGACATAGCGCAGCAGGGGCACCACCAGCACGGGAAAGAGCACGAGGCAGAAAAGCCCCATGCTGGCGACCTTACCTTCCTGACTCTGTTCCCCCGCCAGTTCGAGCGCCGCGGGGAGCGCCAGCACGAGGGTCATGCCCGCGATGGTGAAGATCTCGCGCCAGCCGTAGAGCTCGGAGCGGGCGTCGTAGCCCGTGGCCAGCTCCGCTCCCCAGGACAGGTGGGCAATGGTGAGCATGGTGTAGGCGGCGTAGAGCACGAGGAGCCAGAAGGTGAGGTAGAGGGCGCCGGGCGCGGCTTCGACGTCCGGTAGAAAGACCTTCCAGACCGCCAGGCAGAGGAGGGGAATGGACAGGGCTGCCCAGTGCTTCCGCCGTCCCCAGCGGCTATCAAAGCGGTCGATGGCAACGCCCATGAGGGGGTCCGTGACCACATCGAAGAGGCGGGCGGCGGTGAAGATCATGCCCACGGTGGCCAGCGACAGCCCCACGACCTCAGCGTAGAAACGGGGGAGGTAGACGGCGATGGGCATGCCCATGGCGGCCATGGGCATGGCGATGGCGGCGTAGCTCGCCAGCAGGCGTCGGCGCGAGGTGCCGGCGGGTGATTCTGTGGTCATGGTCTCTCCCCCTTCGAGGAGCCTAGCGAACTTTTTTGCGTCCGTCTGTCCTAATCGCCCCGCCGCGGCGCGAGCCGGGACCGAAGCCAGCCCAGCACCGTATTGCCTTTTAGGAAGGCGTTATCGAGTTCCCGGAGCCAGGCCTCGAGGCCCTCGGGATCGGCAAAGAGCTCGGCCCGGGTGCGCCGGGGGTGCTCGGGATCGAGGGTTTTCACCACCGTAGCGGGATTGCCCGCCACCACGGCGAAGGGGGGCACGTCCTTGGTCACCACGGCGCCCGCGGCGACGATGGCATGGGCCAATCCAGACGTTTTCTTCGAGAACGATCGGCGCGCTCGCCCCCACCACCTCCGTGCGGTCGTAGAGATCGTGCCAGTCGGCGTCCGTAAGGTAGGCCCCGGCGGCCACCATGCAGCTTTCCCCAAGCGTGACCTCTACCGCGGAGTCGATGCGGACCCCGGGGCAGAGCAGGCAGTAGTCCCCGATGGTAATGCGGCCCTGACCCTTGGGGTGGACCCAGCTGGATAGGGTGATGTGCCGATCAGCGGCGGCGACCCAGTGAACCTGGGCACCCACGGTGATACCGGGGCCGTTGAGGCGTACAAACCAGGGTTTCATGAAGTGGAAGCCTGGGCCCAGGGCGTCGAGCTGGGGGGCCAGGCGCCAGCGCACGTAGGCGCGTTCCAGCGCCGCGTAGGCGCGCTTCAGGCTGGCAGGGCGGTGATCCCGGCGCATGGCCGCTCCCCGGGGAATGAAGGCAGGACACACCCTACCGGGCGCGGGCCCCGGGAGAAAGGGTTAGGGCTAGCCCGTGAGCGTTGCGAGAAAACCGTTGCGATCGAGAAAACGCATCACCATCGCTACCCCCCAGCCCCCCCACATGAGCCAGCTCAGGGCGCTGTCCCACTTTTTAAGGCTAGGGGCCCCTTCGGCGCCCGCCAGGGCGCCCCGAGGCTGGATGAGGGTCACCGCCAACCCCGCAAAAAAGGCGGCGGTACCGATGGCGAAGGGCACGAGAATGAAGGGGCTCATAACGCCTCCCTAGAGATCGATCAGCCGCTTGTTGGGATAAAAGGCCAGCATGAGCTGCTCCTTGATCGAGAGGGGTACGGCCTTTCCCGCGCCGATTTGACCCACCTCTTCGTCACCGCAGTAGGTGCCGAAGACCCGGTCCCAGAGGATGATTTGGCAGCCGTAGTTGGTGTCGCTGTGCTTGCGATCCACGGCGTGGTGCACGTGGTGCTGGGGCGCCGTGGCGAAGACCCAGTCGTAAACGGGCAAGGACTTCAGGGGCAGGTTGGAATGATTCAGCTTGCCATTCCATACCCCGAAGGCCGCGGAGACGGCGAGCACGGAATCGCTGGCGCCCACGAGGGCCAGAATCACCGGCGTGCTGAGGGCCAGGGCTAGATACTCCAGCGGATGGGTGCGGGCGCCGCGCATGCAGCTCATCTTCGTGATGTGGTGGTGCGTGGCGTGCATGCGCCAGAAGAAGAGGGACTCATGCTGCACCCGGTGCAGCCAGTAGTAGATGAAGCTCGAGCAGACCCGGAGCAGCACCGCGGCGGCCACGAGGCCCACCACGCTTTCCGGCGCAATGGTGATGTCCAAGAGAGCCCGGTCGCGGATGGCGCGGAAGCCTTCGGAAATGGGTGTGCGGTAGAAGTCGCTGATGAGCGGGCCCCAAAGGAAGGCGCCGAAGGCGAGCCAAAAACCGTCCTCCGCGAGCTCCTTCGGTTCGAGTTGCCAGTCCTTGCGCTTGCCCCAAACGCGCTCGGCGACGATGAGCAGGGGCACGGGGAGCATGACCATCACCAGGGCGTAGAGCTTATGGTTCATCCACTCCCCGGTGACCATGGTGGCCACGAGGAAGGCTGAGCCGAGCACCAGCACGGGCTGGAGCACCCTCCAAAAGATGTCCTGAAGGCTTTTTACCCGCGGGGCTGCTTCCGCACTGCCATTGAGATCAGCGCTGCCAAGGGCCTGATCACTCATGTAACGCACCTCCATTGCTGGTGTTGCACTGAGTAAGGGGGTATTGCCCGCGGGAGGAAAAATGCAAAAAGCAGACCAAGGCGCCGGGCCCAGAGGGTCCCCGCCGTAAAAGACGACCTAGGCCCGAAAAACCGAGGGTTTTAGGCGTTTCATCGCCGGGGCGCCGATCGCTCCGCGCAGCGCTCAGGCGCTCCGGCGCCTCGCAATGAGGCGTTGTTCTGGGGTGGCTGCCCCAGGACTGGGCGCAGGCCGGGTTCGTCCCGCCCCCTTTACGCCCCGTTCCCGGCGGGTTTTGCCGATCCTTCGGCGCTGGCATGGGCTTTGCCTTGAGCTTTGCAGCTCAAAGCGAAACGGGAAGCGCCATGAAACGATATTTCGGTTTGCTGGTCTCGGAATGGGTCACGGCCATCATGGTGGTCGTGGTGACGGTGGCAGTCATCTATGGTTTTAGGGTCGGAGGGGAGCGGGACGCCAGCGTGGCGAAAGCGAATGACGCCCTCGAAGCGCTAAAGGCCCGGGCCGAGAAAGCGCTGGCCCTGGGCGAGGTGTTGCGCTGCGATAGTAGCCTTCTTGAGCCTGAGCTTTTGCAAACGCCGTTTCTTCCTCTGGCCGTCATTGCCGTCCCCGTAGACCCCAAGGATCGCTCGGCGGGCTATGCCCCGGCCCTTGTGGTGGATGTGCAAAAGGATCAAGTCAGTGGCGATACCTGGGATACGGCCCAGCGCTGGCTGAAGGCCCTAAAGAAGACGCAGGGCGCGGAGGAGAAGGGCGGCGCCGAGGGCGACCCCACGGATCCGGGAGAAGCGGTGGTGGAAACGACGGAGCAGGCTTTAGGCGAGCCCGATGGGCTGCTGCGGGTATCTTGGAGCTGGAAGACGCTACTGCGCTATGAAGCCTTAGGGGTGGAGGCGGCGGTTTGTGCGCCGCCGGAAAAGACCCTTTGAGATTGGCGGAGAGGGCGGGATTCGAACCCGCGATAGGCTATTAACCTATACACGCTTTCCAGGCGTGCTCCTTAAACCACTCGGACACCTCTCCGAAGGCGAGCCCTCGCTCAGAGGCAAACGCTCTTGTCACAAGAAAAGCGTGGCCAGCGCTTTAAGGCTGCTATAAACTCCGCGCCTTGCTTGGCCGGGGCTTCCCCTCATTAAGAGCTAAGCTTATGAATTTTCAGGCGATGCAGCGGTTGCAGGCGCCAGCGCAGCCCGGTCATTCACGGGGTCACGGTCTTCAGATAGGGCAGAGACAGATCACGATGCTGACGGAAAAACAGATTCGACGCGCACCAAAGAAAGACTACATGAATGAGGCTCAGCTCGAGTTCTTCAAGAACCATCTCTTGGAGCTCAAGCGCGAGACCATCTCCCATATTGATGAAGCGCGACAGCGCCTCGCCGATGCCAACCGGGAGACCGACGAGCTCGATCGTGCCCTGACGGAGGAGGAAAACCGCCTCCGCCTGCGCATTGCCGATCGCGAGTCCAAGCTCCTGCCGAAGATCGACGAAGCGCTCAAGCGCATCGAAGAGGGGGAATACGGCTGGTGCGAGGAAACCGGGGAGCCCATCGGTATCGAGCGCCTCCTTCTTCGCCCCACGGCGACCCTCTGCGCCGAAGCCAAGGCCCGGCAGGAGCGCCTAGAGCGCAACTACCGGGACAGCTAAGGCCTCCCGGCTGCGGGCGAGGGGGAAGCCGTGTATCCTCTCGTCCCACGTTTTATGGCAGTCCGCCCGGTCCCTCCGCATTGTGACGCTGTGAACCCCGCCAGGCCCGGAAGGGAGCAACGGTAGCAGTATTCGCGAGTGCCGGAGTGTGGCTGGGTTGGGCTGCCGCCTCATCAATCGCTTCACGCAGCAGCTGGGGATTACCATCCCCGTGGTGCAGGCGCCCATGGGCTGGATTGCCCGGTCGGCCCTGGCCTCTGCCGTTTCCAATGCCGGTGGGCTGGGCATCATCGAAACCTCCTCCGGGGAGCTCGACGCGATCCGGGAAGAGATCAAGAAGATGGGCGAGCTTACGGATAAGCCCTTTGGGGTGAACATCGCCCAGGCGTTTGTGCGCGATCCCGACATCGTCCAGTTTGTGGTCGATCAGGGGGTGCGCTTTGTAACCACCTCTGCGGGCAGCCCTACGCGCTACACCGCGGAGCTGAAGGCGGCGGGGCTGACGGTCTTCCACGTGGTACCCACCTTGGATGCGGCGCTCAAAGCGATCGATGCGGGCGTCGACGGTCTGGTGGTGGAGGGCGCGGAAGGAGGCGGCTTCAAGAACCCGAAGGACGTCTCCACCCTGGTGCTTCTCCCTCTGGTGCGTTCCCGCACCGATCTGCCCATCATCGCCGCTGGCGGCTTTACCGAC